>NZ_FNHL01000004.1:300000-437712 GCF_900103715.1 Halogranum gelatinilyticum
TCTCCTCTGCACCCTCCTGGTCGGCCCGTCGCGCCGCGTTTCGCAAGATACCGATTGCGACCCGTGCGTCGCCGGCAGCACCGTCGGCGATGAGCGCAAGTTGTTGCTTTCCGATAACGTCTTCCGAAAGTCCCCACCGGACGCGGGCTTCGAGGATTGAGATGAGCTCGTCGAAATGGTACTTCTCGAAGTGGATCCGTGTACAGCTTTGAAGCCGACTTGTCAGTCGCCCATCGAACTGTGAGAAGAGGTCGTTCTCGCGGTTCGCCATGAGGATCATGGAGATGTTTCGCGCACGGTAGAGATCGTAGAGAACACTCATGTCCTCCAGCTGGTCTGCCTCGTCGAGAATGAGGACGTACTGTGGCCCATCGTACTGTTGAATCCGGTCGAGTAGTTCGTCTTTCGGCGTCGACCGTCGGTGGATATCGACCGTCTTTCCGATGCCCTCGAGAGCGCGGTACAACACCCGAAAGCGTGTGTAGTCCTGCCAGCAGTTGATGTACTGCGAGTTGATGTCGAGGACGTTCTCCCGCAGCTTTTCCACGGTAAACTGGGCGATACAGGTCTTTCCTGCACCCGAGGGGCCGGTGAGCAGGGTCGTCTGGGCGGTCTCACCATCCATGATCGGCCGCAACGAGTTCGAGAGGAGGTTTACCTCCTGGTTTCGATGCTCGACTTTCCGTGGGATGAACTCCGACTGTAACACCCGAGCATCGGTAATCATTGAGTAGCCGTTCAGACCGAAGCTCAATAAACGGAACCGGGTCGTTTCCGATAGTTCCGATACGACAGTGATGTGCAAACGGTCACGGAGCGGGTTGGTCGACGACGCCGCTAGACGTACGTCTGATAGCCGATATACGTGGCAATAGCGAGACACGCAACACCGAGTCCACGAACGGTCCACGCCCACCGGTCGGGGATAACGTCGTCAGCACCGTACTCATTGCGTCGGCGACGGTTCTGGCCGACGAACACGGAGAGTCTGAGCGCGGTTCGTGGCGCGACGAGCAAGCCAATGCCGAGCGCGGCACCGAGGACTACTGCAAGCAGTTCGCGGCTGGCGAGCATCTATGAGCGGAGCCGCTGGACGCGCTTCTCCATCGGTGGATGCGTAGAGATGATCTTCTGCAGGAAGCCGCGGTCGGGGCTGGAGATGCAGAGCGCGCTCACCTGCTGGTCGATGTTCGCGTCGCGACGCCGGCTGTCGCGGCTACGACCACGCCGGGCAGTTCGAGACGACTCGCTTGCCTGTTGGTTGCCTTGGTGAATCTTCTCCAGCGCACGGGCCAGCGGGTCGCCGGAACCGATAGCGCGCTTTGCGTCGGCATCGGCGACGTACTCTCGGTACCGCGAGATAGCAAGGACGAAGATCATCACGAGGAACTGCACGAGGGTCCCGACGACGATGGCGAGGAAGAAGTCAGCGAGGTCGTTGTCACCCGTGAACAGCACGATGTACTGGGCGACGATGCCAACGATGGACGCGATGCCCTGCCCGAGTTGCATCGTCACGACGTCCCGGTTAGCGATGTGGGCAAGCTCGTGTGCGAGTACACCCTCGAGTTCGTCTCGGTCCAACAGCTGGATGAGCTCTTCGGAGACGACGACGATACCAGCACCTTTCCGGCCGACGGCAAAGGCGTTCGGCACGCCCATGCGAGCGATCTTCAACTCAGGCTTCGTGATACCCATCTCCTGAGAGTGCTCCTCCACCATCTGGTGGATGTGCGGATACCGCTGTTCGGACAAGTCTTCGGCACCGACGCTGCGGAGAGCCATCCACTTTCCAACTTTGTACTGGACACCGACGAGCAGGACACTGCCAGCGATGGCGATCGGCAGGACGCCCTGACCGAAGGCGGCCATCGCGACAGCGACCGCGACGAGGTAGAACGTCGCAAGGATAGCACCAACGACGGCCATCCGTACTTTGAGTCCGAAGTCTCCCATGTACTCGGACACGTTCTGGGCCACTCACATGAGGCTTCTGTTAGTCTCTCGCGCCGACTGACGGATTCACTGGATACACTCCTCAAATGAATAGAGAGGTCGTTGAAGCAGTCGACAGACAGCCATAGCCGGTAATACTGGAGGAAGAATCGAGGCTGTCTGCGGTTGATCCAATCCGGTCGAGAGCCATCTCTGCGGCTGCTCGACGAACAGCCTCACACTCTTCGATAGGGATCAAGCTTCCGTTGTCCTTGACGACTCGGACGATGTCGGTGCCTTCACCGGCTCGCTGGACGTGCATCTCCTGACGCTCCTGGACTGCACCGTCTTCGTCGAGGAGGCGATGAACTGATGTCCGCCGGCCCGGCCGTCGCGACCAGCTACCCTATCGAACGCGACAACGAGTTCCACTGTGCGGTCTGCAAGGCGTGCTGTATGCGCACGCTCGACCACGGTGAGGTTGGCCACAAGTACCGCTGCCCACGCCGTCCGAACCACCTGCTGAAGGGTGGCGGGACTGGCGGTGGCTCCTACTACGAACCAACGGAGGTGACGGCGGAGTGATCACCGCTGTCCCGATGTCGACGCCGGCCACGATCACGGCCGCAACCACGACTCGCTCCGGCTCCTCTACCCCGCGACTCCAGCGGCTCTCAGAGACGGGTTCTTGTATTGGGATTAGTGACAACAGGTTCGTAGCTCGGCCCAGGTTTCTACGATTTCTCCGACTCTGAGAGTCATTTCTCGGATTCAACGTACCGAAACGAGGACGCTTCCAGCGGGGACGCTCAACAGTTTCGGATCCAGAGTCACACCTTCACGGAGAGGTCTGTCCGAAACGGTACCTTGGGCGTCTCGTATCGAGACGAAATTTCTGTTTATCACGACAGTCTCTTCAACAGGATTTATTCTCTGACCAACATTATCTTGCGTGTTCGAGGTCGGGAAAATTATACCGCATATTCATAGATATAGTTTCTAATCGAGTAGTTTATATTTTTTTAATCTGAAAGGATGAGTAGATGGACGTCAGTCAGCTGTTATCTACGTTCACGTTCACGTCGGTTCAGGCTGCTGCGATCTTCTTCGGTGTGATCTGGACGACGGTCAACTTCTACACGTATACTCCAATCCTAAAGTACGGGACGGACAGGCTGGTCGAACGAGTCACAGGCCGGTCACACGCGACGTCGGTCGACCCCCAGAGCGTTCCGCAGTCGGAGTGGCCGACAGTCGAGGTGTTCATCTCCGCCTACGACGAGGCCGCAGTTATCGAGCAGGCGATACGGTCGACACTAGCGACGGAATATCCCAGTGAGAAGCGTACCGTAACGGTGCTCACCGAACCCGGAGACGACGAGACGAACGCCGTAGTGAGCAGTCTCCGCGAGGAGTTGGAGTTCGTCCACCGGGTGGTTCCCGAGGGGTATCCCGGCTCTCCGAACAAGCCACGGGCACTCAACTACGGGTTCGCCTTCAGTGACGCAGAGGTTATCGGCGTCATCGATGCCGAGGACGTCGTCGGGGAGACTCTCCTCAGTCAGGCCGCAGTGACGATCAGTGCCGGGAAGCCCGACTTCGTCCACGGCGTGCTCGACATGGTAAACGAGAACGACGGGTGGCTGAACCTGTTGTTCCGCGCGGAGTACGGCTACTGGTTCCGGCTGGTCGCACCGGGGTTCGTCGCCTCCGGTTTCGACATCCCACTGCCGGGGACGACCTGCTTCTTCGACCGAGAAGTGTTGACGGAGGTGGCCGCCCGCCGCGTCGAGCGGCTCGGTGAGACCTGGACAGAAGAAGCGCGGACACAGGCACGTGAGCTGGGTATCGGTGCCGTGAAGCCGTGGGACCCGACGAACGTGACGGAGGATTTCGAGATCGGCTTGATCCTCAGTTCGTACGGGTTCGACGCCGGATACGTTCCCGCGGTGACGCGAGAGGAGTCACCGCTCGAACTCAACGACTGGATTGAACAGCGTACTCGTTGGCAGAAAGGGAAGGTGTTCACCTTCCTCCGCTACCGGAAGAGTCTCCCGAAGGGAATCAACCACAAGTTCCACTTCCTGTATCAGTCACTGTTGCCACATCTCGGGCCGATCAACATCAGTGCCGTCGTGATCATCTTCATCCTCTCGCGGCTGTTGGCCTACGAGCCGCTCCCGATCGTCCGGATCGTGCTCAGCCTCGGGTTGGCGTTCATGGTGATCGCGGCCGGGGCCACTCTGGTCGGTTACTGGCTGGCTTCCGACGCACCGCGGCGAACGCGTCTGCGTCGGTCCGTCATCGTCGCGGTGGGGCTGTTCCCGTACTGGGTACTCCAGTGGGGTGCAGACCTCCGTGCGCTTCACCGGACGTATCTCGGCCGGTTCCACTGGGAGCACACGACACATCTCGGGCGGAACCTGACGGAGTCGATAACCGAGTCACGGCGGGACACCGAGTTCGACCCGACGTACACCCTCGATGGACTGCACCGAGAGCTGCTCTTGGCCGTTGTTCTCGTCGGTGCCGTTCTGCTCCGGCTCCCGCGGCTGGGGACCCAGAGCCTTTGGACCGACGAGATCTACTCCGTCGCCGTCCGTGCGAGCCTCTCGGTTCCGGACCTGCTCGTGATGCCGCAGGATCCCCATCCGCCGCTGTACTATCTCCTGTTGCGGGGGTGGATGACCGTGTTCGGGACGTCACCCGGGGCCGTGCGGGCATTCTCGGTGCTCTGTTCCGTCGCAGCTGTGTATGTCGCGTACTCGCTCGCGACGCGGCTGTTCGACGACCGGACCGGTCTCGTCGTCGCCGCGTTACTGGCGGTCTCGGTCTTCCACATCCACGTCGGGCGGACGGCACGGATGTACGCTCTCTTCGTGTTCCTCACGACAGTGTCGTGGTACAGCCTGCTCGACGTGCGAACCGGGAGTCTGCTCCAGCGCGCCGGCTACGCGGTCGCGACGGCGGCAGTCCTGTACGTCCACGTCTTCGGCGTGTTCGTCGTCGCAGCCCAGTGGGCGTATCTCGCCGTCAGTGCTCCGCCGTCCGGTGACCGCGGTCCGGAGCGACGGGCGGTCGCCGGAGTCGGGGTCCTGTCGCTGCCGTTGGTATATCTCTTCGGACAGGTCGTCTACCGGATGGCGACGTCGACCGGCCCGTCGCTCGACTGGATTCCGGCACCGACCGCCGACCTGCTGAGTCGAATCGGCCTGTTGTACGCGGGCTATCCGGAGATCTACCCGATTCTGGGTGGGAGCGTCGAAACACGGATGATCGCCACCGTGGTCGCGGTCCTCTTTCTCGTCGCTATCGCGTTCAGTATCTTCGAGTACGACGGCGAGAACGGCTTCGAACTCTCGCCGCCGCGGGCGAACGCACAGATGCTCGCGCTGGCGGTTGTCCCGATCGGTGGGCCGCTGTTGGTCTCGCTGCTGTACGAGCCGGTGTTGGTACCCCGGTATACGATCCCTGCGACCGTCGGCGTGTTCGTTCTCGTCGCCAACGGGCTGACGAACGTGCCGGTCCGGTCCGGACGGATCGCCACGGTGGCCGTCGTCCTCGTCGGTCTCCTGGCGATGGGCGGGGTGTATCACTCAACGGATTCGTTCGAGGACTGGCAGGGGGCGGCGAACGCCATCGAGACCGAGGCGTCCGACACCGACGCCATCGTCTACCAGCCTCAGTGGACCGACACGGACGTCGAGTACTACTACGACGGCCCGGCACTGACCTCGTACCGGCTCCCGCCCGACGACGGCGACCTCTCGGCCGCCGACCGCGGAAGGCTACGGGAGGTCGTCACCACTCACGAGCAGTTCTGGTACGTACAGTACGGTGCCCCGTACGACGCACCGACGAGTCGGTGGCTTCGGGAAAACGCCGCACAGGAATCGGTTCAGGAGTTCGGAATCGTCACCGTCTACCGGTTCACCGTCCCGGAGGAGCCGGACCGCACACAAGGGGTTTCGGAGACGCCACGGACGGGCGAATCCTGAGACGGCCGACGAGCGAGGCGGCCACGTCGGTCACCGGGGCAGGGAGAACTATGTCCGTCCGGTCCAAAGGGAGGATGAGAAGCGGACACACGGCGCGTCGGCGAACCGCAGCCGTGGACAGTTCACCGACACATGAGCCTCCCAGATCCAGCCGTCGTCGACGCCGCGCTACGCCGTCTCGACACTGACTCGCTCGTCGCCCTCGCCGCCGACCTGTGGGCCGCCCGCGGCTTCGACGTCGCTCGCGACGGGAGCCGCCTCGTCGTCGACGGCGACACCGTGGTCTGGGTCGTCGGCGACCGTCGAGTCGGCAGTCCGACCGTCCCGGCCGGCTCGGTCGACGTCGTGCTCGCGCCGGGGGCTGGCCGTACCGCACGGCGCGTCGCGGACGAGGCGGACGCTCGCCTCGTCGCCGCCGCCGGGCTTCGCGAGATGCTCTGGTACGCCGTCGAGCGGCCCGTCTGGCGGACGCTCTGTGCGGAGCATCTCGGCGCGGCACCGGAGGCACTCACCCCGCCGCTGTCGACGCGGCTGCGTGCTGCCGGGCGCGACGCTGCCGACACGGCCGAGGCGTCGCTCGCCCGCGTCACAGCGGTGCCGTCACCGGCCGTCGCTGTCGTCGCCGTAATCCTCCTCGTTGCCAGCGTCGGGCTGGTCGCGCCCGGCCTGACCGGGACGGGTGACTCCGGCGGCGAGTTCGGCGCGCTCGGCAGTCTCGGCGGCTTCGGCGGCGGGGACGCCAGTACCGGAAGCGAGGAGGCGTCGGGCGCGAGGGCCGAACCGACCGAAGCGACCGGGACTCCCGCGTCGGACGCGGCCGGGAGCGACAGTGGCGACGGAGAGGCGTCGGTAGCCGGGGACGATGGAGAGGCGTCGATAGCCGGTGTCGAGTCGATACCGGGAGTGACGCGCAACGGAATCGAGAACCTGAGTGCGTTCACCGCTGCACACAGCCGCAGCGTCGCGAACCGGTCGTACACGCTCTGGTTCGACAGCTACCGGCAGGACGTCGGCCGCCCGGAGACGCGCGTCCAGGGGGACGTCGACATCCAGGTGGAGGGCGAACGGTATCTGCTCGTCAGCGAAATCGAGAGGAACGGGACGCGGACGCGGGTCGGCCGAGTCTACTACGACGGCGAGGGGTGGTACGTGAGCGAACCGGATGACGGGGACGGGACGGACGGGTCGGGAGCGACGAACGAGTCGGGACCGGCGAACGCGACGGGCAACGGCACGGCAGACTGGCGACCCGCCGAGTCGAGCGAGACCGCCAGCATCGGTCCGAGTCCGTTCGACTACCGGGAGTTCGGTCTCGAACGGTATCTCGCGACACCGAACACGGTGGTCGCGGCGCGTCTGGAGGGTGACGACGGCCGCACCCGGTACCGTATCATCGGCGACGGGACGCCCTCTGGCCCCTTCGCCACGCAGATGACCGAGTACAGCGTCGTCGCCATCGTCGACAGCGAGGGCTTCGTCAGCGACCTCACCGTCGAATACCGCATCGAGGCGAAACAGCCCTACCGGGTCCGCTTCGAGTGGACCTACGGTCGGCTCGGCGAGACGACAGTCGAGTTGGGGAACGAGACGCTCGGGTCGCAAAACGAGACGGTCGAAGCGGTCAAAGCGGTCCAGACGGGAGCGGCCACGCCAGCAATCGAGACGGAGCCGACCGCCACAGCGGTCGTGTCGCGTGGTGCAGCGGCCGACGTGACGTGGCCGGTGTAGAGCTCTATAGAGCGCAAGAGCGCGAGAGCGCGATTCTCGGTCGCTCAGCGGAACGGTGCGGCGGGCCGCGACACTTTCTCGCGCAGCGTGCGGAACTGTGACTCGGCGGTGTCGACGCGGTTGCGCATCTCCTCGACCTTCGTCTCGGCGCGCTTGTACTCGGTGATGTCGCGGGCGAACAGCGAGACGCCGTCGTCAGCGGGGTAGGCGACGACGGAGATCCAGCGGTCCAACGGCGGGTAGTGTGCCTCGAACGTCCGGGACTCGCCGTCGTCGACGGCGGCGCGCAGCCCCGCCCCGAACGCCCGTTCGGTGAGCGCGGGCAGCGTCTCCCCGAGCGGGCGGCCGACGACGTCGTCGGCCGTGCAGTCGAAGAGTGTCTCGGCCGGGGAGTTGAGATACGTCACCGTCCAGTCGGCGTCGACGGCGAGGAAGCCGTCGCTGATACGCTCGTAGAGTTGGCGGACGCGTGCCTCGGCCTCCTGGGCGGCGCGGGCGGCGCGGTCGTTGGCGACGAGCGTCTGCACCCGGTTCCGGAGGAAGAGAAACGCCTTGTCGGTCCCCTTCTGGAGGTAGTCGGTGACGCCAGCGTGGATGGCTTCGGCGGCGACGCGCTCGCTCCCGTGGCCCGTGAAGAAGACGACCGGGAGGTCCGAATCGAACTCTCTGAGGGCCGTCAGAAACGCCAGCCCGTCCATCTCGTCCATCTGGTAGTCGGAGACGACACAGTCGATGCCGCCGTCTCGGAGCCGTTCGAGAGCCGCCTCGGCGTCAGTTTCGGTCTCGACGACCAGCTCCTCGTGGACTTCGAGCGTCGCCTTCGACAGGTCGAGGAAGGCCTCGTCGTCATCGACGTGGAGCACGGTGATCGGCGCGTCCTGCTGAGAAAACATACCCTCCACATTGTCGCCAGAGGAGATTAACGTTGCTACGAATCAACCGCATGACACCACGTGCCGGGTCGAAAGAACGAACGGATTGACAGAATGACTGGATTCACGGAATAAACGGACTCGCGGAGCGAACAGGTCCGTGGAGCGTCGCGACCGACGGAACGAACGAATTTGCGGAGTAACGGCCGCGAACGGCCGTTTCAGGGTCAGAGGTGCGTCGCTGGCGACGGCCGCTCAGCGGAAGTCCTCGACGAACCGTTCGGGCAGTCGGTCGAGGACGTGCGTCGGCAGCGCGGCGACGACGCGTTCGGCGACGGCGACGAGCGGCTTTCTGAGCAGCGCGTAGACCGCAGAGACCGCGAGGGCGACGACCACGGCCGACTGGACCGGGCCGTCGAAGACGGCGAGCGGGAGCGCGGCGAACGTCCCGGCGAGCAGGAGGTCCTCGGGCGCGCCGTCGTAGCGGATCCACCGTCGCGGCGGGACCCACCGACCCCGGAAGTGGTCGTAGACCGCGCGGTCGGAGGTGCCCTGCCACGGTTTCAGTTCGAGGCCGCCGCCGAAGGCGTCCATCACGGAGTGGAGGGCCGCGCCGGCGAGAAACAGCGCGACCGCGACCGACAGCGTCGTCGGCACGGCGAGCGCGAGCACCGTCGCCGGGACTGCGAGTGCCGAGAAGTACACCGGGAAGTGCAGCGTCTTGCGGTGGCCGGCGTAGAGGTCGAAGTCGGGGAACAGCCCGCCGAAGGCCGCCGCGGCAACGGCCACGACGCCGACCTCCGGCGCGACGAGGAACACGAGGGTTCCGAGCACGGCCCCTGCGAGGGCGTGCGTAGTTGCCATCATCTGTCCCGGCTAGGCCGTCGGGTTAGATAGGACTGTCGTGTGCCGTGTTGGCACGGATGCCGTCGGCCGCGAGACCGGGTGGCGGCCGCTGACGACGACACAGAGTTTAGCCGCTCGACGACCAACCTCCCGTATGGTCCATCCGCTCTCCGCACGGGGGCAGCTGGCTGCCAGCCGGGTGATGCAGCTCGCCATCGTCGGGATCCTGCTCGTCGGGCTGTGGACCCGAAACGTCGCCGTCGTGGTCAACGCCGCCCTCTCGCTGGCCGTCACGGTGCTACCGGCGGTGCTCGAACGCGACTGGGATATCCCGCTCGACGCCGGGCTGACGCTGTGGCTGACGACGGCCGTCCTCCTGCACGCCATCGGAATGCTCGGGCTGTACAGTTCGGTGCCGTGGTGGGACCATCTCACCCACACGCTCTCGGCGACGGTCGTCGCCGCCGTCGGCTATACGACCGCCCGCGCCATCGACGAACACAGCGACGCCGTCTACTTCCCGCCGCGGTTCCTCTTCGTCTACGTCCTGCTTTTCACCCTCGCACTCGGCGTCTTCTGGGAGGTGCTCGAGTTCGCCGTCCACGGACTGAGCGACGTCGTCGGCATCGACGCCGTGCTCGTCCAGTACAGTCTCGAAGACACGCTCGTCGACCTCGTCTTCGACGCGGTCGGCGCGGTGCTCGTCTCGTTGTTCGGGACGACGACGCTCCGGTCGGCCGTCGACACGCTGACCGCGCGACTCGCGGGCAGTTCGACTGACGAGAGTCGGTGAAGTGACGGGGAAAATCGGGACCTACCTTTTTGTTCCGGCTGACGTATGGACCCCCATGCGATTTGTTATCGTTGGCTACGGTCGGGTCGGGTCGCGGACGGCCCGCATCCTGATGGAGGAGGGTCACGACGTCGTCATCGTCGAGAACGTCCACGAGAAGGTCGAGCGTGCGAGCGAGGCCGGATTCGAGGTCATCGAGGGCGACGGCAGCAACGAGACGGTCTTGGAGAAGGCGGACCTCGACAGTGCGGACGCCATCGGCGGGCTGACCGGCGACCCCAACATCAACTTCGCGGCCTGTATGATCGGCAAGGAACACGGCTGTCGGTCGGTGCTCCGCATCGACGAGGACTACCGCAAGGAGATCTACGAACAGTACGCCGAGGACGTCGACGAGATCATCTACCCCGAACGGCTGGGCGCGGCGGGCGCGAAGACGGCACTCTTGGGTGGCAACTTCAACGCCATCGGCGAGCTGACCCAGCATCTCCAGCTATCGACGGTGACCATCCCGTCGGGGTCGCCCGTCGTCGGCAAGCGGGTCAGCGACATCGAGTTGCCCCAGAGCGCGCGGCTCTACGCCCACGGCCGGGGCCGCGAGCCGATGACGATTCCGTTGCCGGGGACGACCATCGAGGAGGGCGACCACGTTTCGCTCATCCTCGAACAGGAGGCCATCGGTGAGGTGCGGCAGGCACTCATCGGTGCGTGAGGAACAGACCCAGCCGACCCCGGCCCCGAAGCGCGGAGCCGGGAAGTCGGCTGTCGGCCGACAGGGTGGGGGGAGGTCGGCCGTCGGTCGAACAGGGGGTGTCGGGCGCGCGGGGGGTGGGAGGATGGGAACTGAGGCCGTCAGTGCGCGCCCGGTAGACTGGTTTTTCCCGGTTGGTATAAATCCGCGTCAGACGGCTGACCGACGGACGGAGACCGCTTTCGCGGCGGTTTCGACCCGGACGTGCGCCGCGTATCGCCGCGGGCAGAAGCTACTTCGACGCCGGGGGTGAGAACTTCCCATGCACGGCATCGGCCCACCCCTCGTGACACCGTTCACCGAAGACGGCGACGTCGACGACGCCGCCCTCCGCGACCTCGTCGGCTGGGTCGAGGCGCGCGGCGTCGACTTCCTCGTCCCCTGCGGCTCCAACAGCGAAGCCGAACTGATGACCGCCGACGAACGCGCCCGCGTCGTCGAGACCGTCGTCGACGAAGCCTCCGTCCCCGTCCTCGCGGGTACGGGCCATCCGGGCCGTCGCGAGACGCTCCAGCAGACGGAGCGCGCCGCCGACGCCGGTGCCGACGCCGCCCTCGTCATCACGCCGTTCTACTACCACCACACCCACGACGCGCTCGAAGCCTACTACGAGAGCGTCGCCGACGAGTCGCCGCTGCCGGTCTATCTCTACAGCGTCCCCGCCTACACCGACGTCGCGCTCGACCCCGAGCTCGTCGGACGGCTCTCGACACACGGCAACGTCCACGGCATGAAGGATTCCAGCGGGAGCATCGACGCGTTCGTCCGCAGCAAGCGCGCGACGGCCGAGGAGGATTTCGATCTCCTCGTCGGCAGCGGCGGCGTCCTCGCACCCGCACTCGACGCCGGTGGGGCGGGCGGGGTGCTCGCGCTCGCCAACGTTGCCCCCGAGGCCGCGGCGGAGGTCTTCCGTCTGCACCGCGCCGGCGACGACGACGCGGCCCGCGCACTCAACGCCGAGTTGGTCGAGCTGAACCGCGCAGTCACCGCCGAATACAGCGTGCCGGGACTGAAGGCGGCGATGCGGGCGAGAGGCGCGCCCGCCGGACACGTGCGCAGCCCACACCAGCCGGTCGGCGCGGAAACGAGAGAGGAGCTCGAATCGCTCGTCGACCGACTGGAGACGCTCGTCTCGGGCTTTTAAATCACAGTCGCCCGCGTCGCCGTCGCCTTGAACGAGGCGACGACCCTGTCGCCGACGGCGAGCGCGAGCCGTTCGACGCTCTCGACGGTCACGAGTGCCGTGAGCGGCGTCTCCGTCCCGACGTCGAGACCGACGCGGGCGACCGCCTCGCCGCGGTCGAGGCTGGCGACAGTGCCGGAAAAGCGGTTTCGGGCACTCGTGGCACCCTCGTCGGGTGCGTCGTCGGGCGCGTGCAGCGTCACCGCGTCGGCGCGGACGCTCACCTGAACCGTCACGCCCGCGTCCGCGTCAGTGTCCGCGCCAGCGACGAGCGCGCGAAGCGTCCCGGCGGGAGTCTCGACGAGCGCGAGTTCGCCCGTCCGCTCCGTGACGGTGCCCTCGAACACCGTCTCGGCGACCTGTGCCGTCCCCGAGAGCGCGGCCCGGAGCCGGTCGAAACGCGCCAGAAGCTCGCAGGCTCCGTCGGTCAGCTGGCTGCCGCCGCCGCCCGAACCGCCCCGGCGACGTTCGACGAGGGGCCCGAACGCCGACTCCAGCGCTTCGAGCCGGGAGAGCGCGCGCGGTCGCGAGCGGCCCAGCTCCGACGCGGCGGCACTGACCGAGCCGTGGTCGCGGATGGCTCCCAGAAGCGTCGCGTCGTCGGTTCCGAACGTCACGTCGCCAGCGTGTAGCCGTGCCTCGACTCCGGCGTCCATAGCCGGGATGCGCGGCCGGTCGGCAAAACGGTTGTCACACTCCCGTCGGTCGCACGGATTTCCGTCCCGTCGGCCGGGCAGATTTCCGTCTTGTCGGCCGCACGAACCTCCGTCTCGTCGGTCGCACGGACCACCGGACGACGGGCGACGACGCGGTGCGGCAACCGAAAGGGTTTCTCCGTTCCTCGCGCGCTACACTATCGAATGAGTACGGGCACCGGAAACGCGTCGGTCGTCGGCGGGACGTTCGGCCGCAGTGCGGTCGTCCTCGCCGTGTTGACCGTCCAGCTCGTCGCCTTCGCGACCGCGGTGGTGGTCGGCCAGCCGACGCTCTACGTCGCCTTCGCACTCGCCAGCGCCGCCGCCCTCGCCGTCGGCACCGGCGGCGGGTGGCAGGCGGTCCTCGCCGTCGTCGCCGCGACGCTCGTCCTCGTCGGTCTCCTCTCGGTCGTCGGCAGCCTCTGGCTGCTCGTGCTCGGCCCGCCGCTGTTGACGCTCGCGGTCGGCCTGACGGGCCACGAGTGGACCGGCGTCGCCGCCGCGACGCTCGGAACCGTCCTCCTCGTCGCCCTCGGCGTCCCGCTCGGTCTCTTTCTCGCCCGACAGGACCTCGCGCTCGTCGCGGGCGCGGCCGCCGATCCGGCGGTCCGCGAGATGCTCGTGCTGACCGTCTACGCGCCCTTGCTCGCCGCGCTCGCCGCGCTCGTCTTCGGCGTCCCGCTCGCGTATCTCCTCCGTGAGGGCTTCGCGGGGCAAGCACTCGTCGAGAGCCTCGTCGACCTGCCGCTCGTCGTCCCCCACTCCGTCGCGGGCATCGTCGTCCTGTTCGGCTTCGGCCGCGGCGCGGCGTTCCCGGACGTCCGCGTGCTCGGGACGCTGACCGGCATCGTCCTCGCGCTGACGTTCGTCAGCGTCCCCTTCGCGGTCAACGCCGCCCGCGAGGCCTTCGAGACGGTCGACACCCGACTGGAGTACGCCGCCCGCGCGCACGGCGCGAGTCGGCTCTCCGCGTTCCTCAGGGTCACCCTCCCACTGTCGGCCCGCGGGGTCCTGACCGGCGGCGTGCTGGCGTGGGCGCGGGCCGTCTCGGAGTTCGGTGCCGTCGCCGTCGTCGCCTACACCGTCCGCGACTACGTCTCGCCCGTGACCCTCCGCGAGACGACGACCCAACACGCCCCGGTGTTCATCTACAACACCTACACAAGCCAGGGGCTGCCCGAGAGCGGGGCCGTCGCGACGCTCCTGCTCGGTCTCTCGGCGGGCATCTTCCTGCTCGTCCGGTGGCTCGCCTACGACGACGGAGGGATACTGTGAGCCTCGCTGTCGACGTGCGGGCGACGTTCACCGCCGACGGCACCGAGCCGTTCACCGTCGACGTCGCACTCGACGTCCGGCCGGGCGAGACGCTCGTCGTCCTCGGTCCCAGCGGGAGCGGCAAATCGCTCCTCCTGGAGACGGTCGCGGGCTTTCACGCCCACGAGGGGACCGTGACGCACGACGGCAGCGATCTGACCGGCACCGAACCCGAAGCACGCGGCTTCGGCTTCGTCTTTCAGGACTACGCGCTCTTTCCGCATCTCACCGTCCGCGAGAACGTCGCCTTCGGGGCGCGCTACCACGAGGACACGCGGGACCCCGACGAACTGCTCGCCGAGTTGGGCGTCGGCCAGCTCGCCGACCGCACCCCGAAGACGCTCTCGGGCGGCGAGAAACAGCGCGTCGCGCTCGCCCGCTCGCTGGCCATCCGCCCGGCCGCGCTGCTCCTCGACGAGCCGCTGTCGGCACTCGACGTGCCGACCCGGCAGACGCTCCGGACCGACCTCGCGCGCATCGTCGCCGACGTGACGGCCGTCTACGTCACCCACGACCGGACGACTGCGCGGGCACTCGCCGACCGCATCGCCGTCATGCGCGACGGCGAACTCGTGCAGGTCGACACGCCAGAGGAGGTGTTCGAGTCGCCCGCGTCGCCCTTCGTCGCCCGCTTCACCGGGTCGAACGTCGTCGCGGGCGACGCGCTCGACGCGCTCGCATCCGTCGACGGTCTCGGCGGCGACTGGGGACAGTTCGCCATCCGACCGGAGCACGTCGTCGTCGGCGACGCCGCTGACACCACCAACACCACTGACACCACCGACACCACCGACATCACCGACACCACCGACACCGAGGCGACCGTCGAACGAGTCGTCCGCGAGGACGCCGCCTTCCGGGTCACGCTCGCGCTCGGGAGCGGCGGCGACGAGGCGACGGTCGACGCCTTCGTCTCCACCCCGCCCGCCGTCGGCGAGACGGTCGGTCTCCGCTTCCCGCCGGAACACGTCACACGCTTCCGCGACGAGTAACCGATTCCAGTTTCGTTTTGCCACCGCCGACAGCCACCACGGTTGCTGACAAGCTTGATTGCCGACGCAGAGTAAGAGACTCACGAATGGCGATTTCGGTAGGAAACCACACGGGACGTGACCTCCGGTTCTCGGTCGGTGAGCTGACCGGCGCGCTGGGAGATTCGGTTACGGTCCTGCCCATCGTGGTCGCGCTCGGCACGCTGACGCCGGTATCGCTGCCGCACGTCCTGCTGCTCTTCGGCGTCTTTCAGATCGTCTGGGGCGTCGTCTACGGGCTTCCGCTCTCCGTCGAGCCGATGAAGGCACTCGCCGGACTCGCCATCGCCGGGACCATCAGCTATCCCGAACTCGCCGCCGCCGGACTGCTCGCGGGCGGCGTCCTGCTCGTCGTGGGGCGCGGGCGGCTGCTCGCTCGCGTCGACCGCTACGTCGGCACGCCGGTCGTCCGCGGCGTCCAACTCGCCGTCGCGCTCCTGTTGGCGCAAGCCGGTCTCGAACTCGGTCTCGGCGACCCGCTGCTCGCTGGCGTGGCCGTCGGCGCGACGCTCCTCGTGGTCTGGTTCGGCTACCGACGGGCGGCGACGCTCGTCGTCCTCGGGTTCGGCGGCGTCCTCGCACTCGCCTCCGCTGGTGTTCCGTCGCCCTCCATCCCCTCGCTGACGCTCTTTCCCGCCGGTCTTCCGCGGCTCTCTCCCGGCGCGGTCGAAGCCTCCCTCGGCCAACTCGCGATGACCGTCGGCAACGCCGCCGTCGCCACCTCCGTGCTGTGTACGGACCTCTTCGACAGGGACGTCGCGGCCGACGACCTCGCGTCGAGCATGGGCGCGATGAGCCTGCTCGCCGTGCCGCTCGGCGGGCTTCCGATGTGCCACGGCAGCGGCGGCCTGGCGGGCAAGTACGCCTTCGGCGCGCGAACCGGCGGCGCGAACCTCGTCCTCGGCGGGCTCTACCTCGGCGCGGCACTCGTCGCCGGGCTGGTCGTGGCCTTCCCGATGGCCGTCTTGGGCGTGTTGCTCGTGCTCGTGGCCGTGCAGTTGGCGCGGAGCGCGACGGAGACGACGTCGCTGCCGCTGACAGTCGCGGTGGGGGTGACGGGCCTCGTGGTGAACGTCGGTGTCGCGTTCGTCGTGGGCGTGGCCATCCACCAGTTCGCGCGGCGCGTTCTGGACAGGGATTTGTAGTCGGGGCGACGAGAGAGGACATGACCTGGGCCGACCTGTTCGACCGCGCCGCCGACTACGACGTCGACGAGGAGACCGTTGTCGACGCCCTTCGGGAGCACCGCGATGCCGACGAGTGAGCCGAGTCCCGCCCGGATCGTCGCCGACGCCGACGTGCTCGTCGCGGACCTGTTCGTCGACGGCGACGCTCGTCGGGCGATGGATGTGGTTCGTCAACATTCGTGGCTGACGCTCGTCGCCAGCGACGAGTTGCTCGACGACGCCGAGGCGGTCGTCGAATCGCTCGGCGACGCCGCCCTCGCGGCCGACTGGCGCGAACGAATCGAGGAGTTGCGCGAGCCGGTCGACCAGCCTGCGGGCGACCATCCCGGTCTCGCCTCGGCGTATCAGGGCGGGGCGATGCATCTCCTCTCGTTCGACGAGCGGCTGGGGAGCGTGCAGGCCGGTGCGACCCTCCAGGGGCGAATCCCGCTGAGCGTCCGCCATCCGAAGGCCTTCGCCGCGCTGTTCGACGCCGCGAGTCTCTACCGGGAGGTCGTCGGCGACGAGTATCCCGGCCCGGACCGCGACCCGCGAGCATAGCGAAGCGCGGAGCCGAGGCTGACCGAAGTGCTGTTGCGGGCGACCGGAAATCCTGACCGGACGGGCCACCATGGGCCACCGCCGACGGAAGAGAGAGCGTAACGAGACGTTTCAGGCCGTGTTCATCCGCTTTACGACCTTCCGGATGGTGCTCCGGGGTGAGAACCGCACTGCGAGCGTGAGCAGCTTGTTCTTCCAGCCGTGGACGACGACCGGTTTCCCCTGCATCGTCGCCCGGTAGCCCGTCTCGGCGACGTCGGCCGCGCTGGCGACGTCACCCTGGAACAGCGGGGTGTCCGTGACGCCCGCGCGTTCGTCGAACTTCGTGCTGGTCGCGCCGGGGCAGAGTGCCGTGACGGTGACGCCCGTGCCGTCGAGTTCTTCGCTGATGGCTTCGGAGAAGGAGAGCACGTAGGCCTTCGTCGCGTAATAGACGGCCATGAAAGGCCCGGGCTGGAAGGCCGCGGTCGAGGCGACGTTGAGCACGCGGCCGTGACCCCGCTCGACCATCCCCGGGAGGAAGCGTTTGGTTAGCTCGGTCAACGCCGTCACGTTCACCTGAATCTCGTCGAGTTCGCGGCCGAGGTCGGTCTCGGTGAAGGGACCGTTCGTCCCGAAGCCCGCGTTGTTGACGAGCACGTCGACGGTGATACCCCGCTCGTCGAGTGCCGCTTGAATCTCGCCCGGCGACTCCGGGCGCGCGAGGTCTTTGACGACGACGGTGACGCCGATGCCGTGCTCGCGCTGGAGCATCTCACCCAGTTCGCGCAGTTTGTCCTCGCTACGGGCGACGAGGACGAGGTCGTAGCCGTCGGCCGCAAAGAGTTTGCTCAGCTCCCAGCCGATACCGCTGGACGCACCTGTGACGAGCGCGACACCGACGTCGCTGTCTCCGGTCTGTGACATGATGTCGGTCAGAGGGGCGAAGCCGGTATAAACACCCGCCGTTGCGGTGAGTCTGAAGACGAGGATAGCTTACCGCTCTGCGTCCCGCCGATAGACTCGCGTCGCTCGTCTATCGAGGTTTGCTTCGCTATCGCTCAGCGAACCACTCACCAAACTTCGCCAACGCCCGCCCACGGTGTGAAATCGCGTTCTTCTCTTCCGTGCTCATCTCGGCCATCGTCTTCCCGTCGTGTTCGAAGATAGGGTCGTAGCCGAAGCCGCCCTCGCCGCGCGGGGCGACGAGTCGGCCGCGGACGACGCCCTCGAACAGTTTGACGGGCAGGGCGTCCTCCTCCTCCTCGGCGTTCTCGTCGGCACCCGCTGCGGCGGCGGCGACGCGGTCGTCGCGGTCGATGGGGTCCGGGCTGGCACGGAACTCCTCGCCGTCGCAGTAGGCCAGCACACACCGGAACTCGGCGCGGCGGTTCTCTTCTCCCTCACCCAGTTTCCAGACGCGGTCGACGCCGACGGTGTCCTCGACGTAGGAGGAGTACGGGCCGGGGAAGCCGCCGAGCGCGTCGACGAACAGCCCCGCGTCGTCGACGAGGACCGGTTCGCCGAACTGGCGGTAGGCCTCGCGCGCGCCGTGGGCCGCGATGGGACCGAGTTCGGGTGCCTGAATCTCGGTGTAGTCGAAGTCGACCTGGCCGACCTCCGCGTCGCCGAGATACTGGACCGCCTCCCGGACCTTGCCGGGGTTCGTCGTCACGTAGTTGAGCATACGCTCACTGTCGGGAGGGAAACGAAAGAAGCGTCGGTTCGCTGTCTGAGTTGGTTCAGTCGTCGTCGACGACGACCTCGACGGGACCGTCGTCCTCGTCGACTTCGGCGACTTCCCCGCCGGACTTCTGTTCGAGGTAGAACATCGCGCCAGCGGCGAGGAGGACGACCCACGAGCGCCAGTTGGCGAGGTTGAGCGTGTAGCCGATGCCGAAAGGCTTCTTCACGAGCATACCCTTGCCGGGCTGCCAGTACGACGAGAGGAGCCGGCCGAGGCTCGGCCGCTCGAAGTTGTACGGGATGCCGAGAATCTCACCGGACTGCGGTTTGTCTGCCATAGCCGAGCGTACGACGGCGGGCGATAAATTGTTTTGGTGTCTGACTGGTCTTACTGGTACCGCCCGCGCCCCTCGACCGTCCGCAGTCGCGAGAGCACGTCGGCGTCGCCCGTCGCCTCGTAGCCCGCCTCGAACGCCTCGCGTAGCGGGGCGGGGTCGTCGGCGGTGCCGTCGATGCTCTGCTCGAAGACGTGGAGGTCCATCGCGTGGTCCTCGACGTGGCCGGTGTGGAAACCGAGACCGAAGTCGATGAGGAACGTGCGGGACGGCGATTCGCTGCCGTCCCGCTCGGAAGGTGAACGACCCACGCGCACGTTCCGCGTCGTCGGGTCGCCGTGGACGATACCGGCCCGATGCAGCCGACCCAGATGGCCGCCGACCTCCCGAATCGCGTCGGCCGAGAGGTCCTCGGCGAGGTCGCACGCGCCGACGTGTTGGAAGGTGATGGTCGCCTCCCGCAGGTCGACGTCGCGGACGAGCGGCGTCGGTACGCCCGCCTGTCGTGCCTCGCTCGTCAGCCGCGCCTCGGCGGTGGTCCGCTCTTTCCGGAGGCGGGCGTCGAGCTGGGGGTGGCGGTAGGACTTCGGTAGCCGACGCTTGACGACGTCCTCGCCCTCGAAGGAGACGGTCGCCTCCGCGCCGCGGATGTCGCCCGCCTCCGTGACCGCGCGGGCGACGGACTCGTCGTCGCCGCGCCACGTGACGGGCACCTGGTCGGGGCGGTAGTTCGGGTCGACCGAGGAGTCGGCGACGGGCAGGGTGTCGCCCGCGTCGTACATTTTGGCTCCCAAGACGGCAATCATGCCGGCGTTGTCGCGCAGGAACCGCGGTTCAGGCGCGTAGAAGTCCGCACCGCGCGCCTCGCACATCTCGGCGAGCATCTCTCTGAGTCGCGCGTTCTGTCCGACGCCGCCGCCGAGGACGAGTTCGTCCGTCCCCGTCAGCGACAGGGCACGCTCGGCGACTTCAGTGAGCATCCCAAAGACCGTCTCCTGCAGGCCACAGCAGATATCCTCGACCTCCTCGCCGTCGTCGTAGGCCTGTTTGGCGGCACTCATGATGCCCGAGAAGGAGAAGTCCATCCCCTTGACGACGTAGGGCAGGTCGAGATACTCGCCGTCTTTCGCGGCCTGCTCGACCTTCGGGCCGCCGGGATGCGTCCAGCCGACGTGGCGGGTGAACTTGTCGATGGCGTTGCCGACGCCGGTGTCCATCGTCTCGCCGAGGACGCGGTAGCGGCCGTTGTGGTAGCCCAGGAGATGGGCGTTCGCGCCCGAGGCGTTCAGGCAGACGGGCGAGTCGAAGCCCGACTGGTGGCGGCCGATTTCGAGGTGGGCCACCATGTGGTTGACGCCGACGAGCGGCACGTCGAGCGTCTGCGCAAGCGAGCGGGCCGCGGTGGCGACGATGCGGAGACACGGGCCGAGACCCGGGCCACGGGAGAAGGCGACGGCGTCGATTTCGGGGGCACCAGAATCGCTCGTCTCGCTCGCGTGCGCTAAGACCGACTCGACGACGCCCGGCACGGCGTCGGCCATGTGTTCGGCCGCCTCGCGCGGGTGAATGCCGCCGCTGTCGGGCTGGTAGGGGTCGGAGTCGATGAAAACGGAGTCGTCGTCGGCATCGAACAGTGCAGCGCTTGCGGCCCACGCCGTCCCTTCGATGCCGAGAACGCGCATTTAGCTACTTACGCTTCTTCGGCTTCCGCGTCGACGTCCTCGTCGCCGAGGGTGATCTTGTTGCGCTCGAGCATGTGTTCCTGCTCGACGTCGCGGGCGAAGTCGGCCGTCTCGTAGACCTTCGCGTAGCCGACCGTCTTGCGCATTCCGAACTTCGTGTCCAGCTTGTGGACGACGACTTCGTCCGAACCCTTGTCGAGTTTGGCCGCGAGACTGTCGCGGACCTGCAGACGGGAGGGCGTCGCTTCGTCGTGGACGATCTCGAATCGGACGTCGGTACGGTGCAGCATGGGGTTCTCCTCCTCGGAGATGATGTCGATATCCATGGTTCAGTTGCTTGGAACTCCTCTCGAAACAAGTAAAAGGATTTCGACCTCGTGACGGCCGTGTCAACGGGCACAACCGAGAGACGCCGTGACAGCGACTAGCGTCCGAACGCCCGAACGCCGTCGGCGGCGACGACGTACACGCCACCCTCGACGAGCGTCGGCGGGCCACGAATCCCCGCCAGAATCTGGTCGGAGACGCCCTGTTCCTCGGTGCGTCGTCGCCACCGCTCCTCGCCCGTCGCACGGTCGAGCGCGAGGACGGACCGCGAGTCGAAGCCCTGCTCGCCGACGTAGACGGCCTCGGCCCCGACGGTCGGTGTCGTCGGTTGCGACACGTCGGCGGTCCACCGCGACTCTCCCTCGGTGGTTAGCGCGTGCAACGCGGCGTCCTCGCCGCGGGACCCGACGTACACCTCACCGTCGGCGACGGCCGCGGCGGTCCCCCGGTCCGGTTCGCCGACGTCTGCAGTCCACCGTTCGCTCCCGTCCGCTGCCGCGACGGCGTGGAGCGTTCCACCAGAGTCGGTGACGTAGACCGAGCCGTCGGCGACCGTGGGCGTCGTCTCCGCGGACTCGTCGAACTCGACGCGCCACAGTTCGCTCCCGTCGGCTGTGTCGAGTGCGACGAGGTCGTCGTCCACGAGGAAGAGTCGATTGTCGGCGACGGCGACGGAGCCGTGGAGTCGCAACTCGCCGCTCCCGAGGTCGACGCGCCACCGTTCCTCGCCCGTCTCGACGTCGTACGCGAAGGCCTCGGTCGGCCACTCGGAGAACGAACCGTTGGCGAGGTAGGCCACCCCGTCGACGACGACGGGCGAGCCCGGCGGCCCGCGGCCGATGTCGCGCTCCCAGCGGAGGTTGCCGGACGCCCGGTCGAACGTGAAGAGCGTCCCGTAGCTCTGGACGACGAGCGTGTCGTCCACGACGGTCGGGACACCCATCGCGCCACCGCGTTCGACGGCCGTCGACCACTGGATGCGACCCGTGGCGGCGTCGCGAGCGACCAGCCCGCCCGCGTCACGGCCCGACTCGACGGTGTAGCACGTCCCGTCGGCGACGACCGGTGGCGACGACTGGACGTAGAACCCCCAGTAGGTCTCGGGGTCGTCGGGGACGGCCGTCAGCCCGGCGACGTGGCCGGTGTTACCCGCGTCGGCCTGAAACCGCGGCCAGTCGGTCGCCGTCGGCATCGGCGTCGGGTCCTGCGGGGCACCCGAGGTGGGCGGCGGCGGGGGGAACGTGCTCTCGGTACTCGTGGTCTCCGTCGATGGGTCGGTGCCGGGGCTGTCGCCCGTACAGCCGGCGAGGAGGCCGCCGAGGGCGACACCGCCGGCTCTGAGGAGGGCTCTACGTGTGTGGAGGGCCATCGGTCGGCAGTGCTGACGGGCGAGTAATAGGTCTTGTGTGGAATCCGTCAGCAACGACGGGTCAGTCCAGTCGCGCCAACGCCGCCTCGGTGTCGCCCTCGAACTGCGAGAGCAGCTCGCGGGCCTCGGCCTTCGTCTCCTCGGTGACGGGGACGTGGACCATGCCCTCGTCCGGTTGGCCGTAGATCACGCTCGCGCCGAGCGGCGCGGCGACGATGGCCGGGAGCGTCGCGAGATCCTCCTCGCCCGTGACGAAGAGGACGGTGGGGTCGTCGGCCGCGAGCGCGTCGACGAGCGCGTCGAGCATCGCTTCCGAGAGCGTCGCGGGCGGGTTCTCGACTTCGATACGGGCGGCGTCGCCGTCGAGGACCTCCCGAACCGCCTCGTCGACGGCCTTCCGCTTGGTCTTGCCGTCGATGACCGCCACGTCAGGTTCACGGTCCGCCTGCCGGAGATGGTAGGTGACGACGTCGCCGACGGCGATGAGCGGTGTCGGGCCGTCGTGGTCACTGGCCGTCAGATCGACGTCCCGCAACAGGTCCGCAGGGTCGGTGTAGACGCGGCCCATCGGGTCTTTGAACGCACCGCGGACCTCGGCGGGCAGCCGCAGCATCACCGGACCTTGAGCGCGTAGCCGCCCGGCTCCGAGACGTTCATCTCGGTGGCGACCTCGCTCTGTTCGGGATGCGTGATGATGACGTAGCCAGCCCAGTCCTCCGTCAGGCTGGACGAGCCACAGAGGTTGCACGTCTGGGCGTCGGGGTCGTTGATGTGGTGGCACTCACGGCAGGCTTTTCGCTTCTTCGCCATCGCTTAGCCCTCCGTTGTGGCCTGTCGCTCGTCGCGGTCGGCCTCCAGCCAGCCGTGCTTGCCGAGACCGGGCTGTTTGGCCGTCAGGCCGATCTTCGAGTCCCGTGGGTTGCGTTCGTCGATACTCTTCGTGACGATGCGGACGCGGACGGCGTCGTCGACGCCGAGCGTCCGGTTGGAGTCGGTCGACGCGAGCTGCTGGTTCTCGCCGTCGTAGGCGAGATACTCGTCCGAGATCTGCGAGACGTGCAGCAGGCCGTCCACCGGGCCGATGCCGACGAAGGCACCGAACTCGACGACTTCGACGACCGTCCCGTCGACGACTTCCTGCATCTTCGGGTCGAACGTGATGGCGTCGAACTCCGCCTGGTAGTAGACGCCGGGACGGTTCGGTAGGACCGAACCCTCGCCGATGTCGTGTACTTTGACGACGCTGACAACACTGCCAACGTCCTCGTCCATCCGTCCTTCGAGCTTGTCCTGGAGCAGCCGCTTGACCCGCTGGGGCGTCACGTCCGCCAGGTCGCGTGGCGGCACTTCGACCGTGTCCTTGAGTCGTACTTTCTTATACATATCCTCGTGTTATGGTGCGGTGACCGCGAGTGTGTTCCGTCCTCGAACGCCGACCACCGGACAGCCGCCGTCGAGCAGGCGGGTCCGGAGCGGTCGGTCGTTGGTGACGACGTAGTCGACCTCGCCGCGGTCGGCGAGTTCGACGAGTGCGTCGTCGGCGTACGATGCGTCCGTCTCGACCACTGAGCAGTGGCGCGTCGCGAGGTCCGAACCGACGCTGGCGGCGACGCCCTCCTCCCCGTTCGAATCCGCGGCGAGTTTCTCGAGTTCGTCGAGTACCGCCTGCGGGGTGACGAGGTCGGACGTGCCGAACAGCCGGTCGAGTTCGTCGAACACGCGCACGTCGAGTTCGACCGGCATCATCAGCGCGTTCGTGTCCATTGCGACGACGACCATCTACTCCTTGAGCGTACCGATGCCGATGAGTCGCCAGCGCGCGCCGACGCGGCGGTTGATGGCGATCTTCGCACCGACCGGGGCGCAGACGGGGCGCTTGAGTTTGACCTCACACTCCCCGTCGCGGGCGCTCGTGACCGCACCGACGGTCGTCGCCGTCCCCACGGTCAGCATGAGCGGTTCGCCGGTCGAGATCTCGTCGATCTCCTCGTCGCCGCCGACGACGCGTTCGAGGAGGTCGATGTCCATCTCGAAGGAGTGCCACGTCGGCGGGAGCGTGCCGGGTTCGCCGGCGACCTGTCCCGCGAGCGCGTCACCCTTCGTCAGGCTGGGGTCGAGTCCCGTCCCGAGACCGAGCAGGCCACCGGGGCGGACCTCGTCGAGCTGCTTGCCGCCCGCCTGCAGCGAGCGGATGGTGGTCGTGATGGGCTTCCACTCCGTCTGGCCGCCTTCGTCGACCTCGCGGCCGGGGCGGAGTTCGATGTCCTCGCCCTTCTCCAGTTTGCCCTCGACGAGCGAGCCGCCGACGACGCCGCCGGAGAGATCCTCCCACGTCGTGCCGGGGCGGTTGATGTCGAAGCTGCGGGCCACGAACATCCGCGACGCCTGCGTCTCGTCGCGCTCGGGCGTCGGAATCTCCTCCTCGATCGCCTCGATGAGGAGGTCCATGTTGACGTCCTGCTGGGCACTGATGGGCACGATGGGCGCGTCCTCGGCGACCGTCCCCTCGACGAACTCCTTGATCTGCTCGTAGTTGTCGACCGCGCGGTCACGGTCGACCAGGTCGACCTTGTTCTGCGCGATGACGATGTTGTCGATGCCGATGATGTCGAGCGCCATCAGATGCTCTTCGGTCTGTGCCTGCGGGACGTCCTCCGTCGCAGACACGACGAGCACCGCGCCGTCCATCAGGTTCGCACCCGACAGCATCGTCGCCATCAGGGTCTCGTGACCCGGGGCGTCGACGAACGAAACCGTCCGTAGGACGTCGGTTTCGACGTTGTGTTCTTCGCACGATTCTGCTACTGTGAAGCATTCGGGCTCGGCCTCCTCGGGACATTTGCGGAATGTCGCGTCGGCGTACCCCAGCCGGATGGAGATACCTCGCTTCATCTCCTCCGAGTGCTGGTCGGTCCACGACCCACTAAGCGCCTGGACCAGTGTCGTCTTCCCGTGGTCGACGTGGCCGACGAGTCCGATGTTCACCTCCGGTTGTTGCGGATTTTCCGTCACCATTGACCTCCTGAGAGTAATCTTGGGGAAACTTCGCCCCGAACGCGTGATAAAGTTGCTGTTCTCGTATCGGCCGCAAACGGGCGAACCGCCGCGCGACACGGTGACGGACCGCACGAGACAGCCGCCGAGACGACCGGCCATCTCACACGCCTCGTCACACTCGGGGAACGCAGAGAGTCCCAGCCGCTGCGGGAGGCGCGACGCTTTTTTGCTCTCCTTCCTAACGCACCCTGTGCACGAGTTCGGGTTCGAGTTGGCACTCTGTTCGCACCTCGAAGCGACGACCGACGCGGTCGTCGCCCGCCAGCTCGGCGGCACCGTCGCCTCGCCCGGCAGCCGCATCGTCGACGTCGTCGTCGTCGAGCAGGGGCCGGAGTTCGACGCCCGAACACGGATTACGGACGAGACCATCCCCGCGCTCGCCATCGAGAGCGACGTCGGCGTCGGCAGCGAGATCTACTGGAAAGACGCCTTCGACTGCCATCCCAATACAGCAAAGAGCGTCACCGACTGGGCCGTCGACGTTGGCTTCTTCGAGCGGAGCCGTCGCGGCGGCCGCGAGTACGTCCGCCAGACGACGCGCTACCCCGACTGGTTTGCGAGCCTTACGGCCATCGAGAACAAACCCGACCTCGGGACGCCCGGCGACCTCGAACGCCAGCTCCGGACCGACGCCAGCCTCGGCCTGTTCGACGAGGTCGTCTTGGCGACCGAGAGCTACGTCACCCGCGCGCATCTGAACCGCATCCCCGAGCAGGTCGGCGTCTGGCGGTTCGACCCCGAGAGCGGCGAGAAGGAGGTCGTCCGCGAGCCGACCCCACTCGACACCGACGCGACGGGCGTCGAACTGCTCGACCAGCACTCGCTGCGGACGGACGTCGCCTTCGTCGACGGCGACGAGAAGGCCCGCAAGCGACGCCGTATCGCCGAGAAAGCCTACGGCAAGGGCTGGCGGGGCGACGACCTTCCGGCCTGTGCGCACGCGACGACGACGGCGGACGGCCGGCCCTTCTGCGAGCAGTACGGCCGCGTCGTCGACCCGGCCTCCGAGTGCGGCGCGTCGTGTGCGGCCCACGAGCCGGCGAAGCCGCCGGACGTCGACCTCGCGGCCCTCCGCGACGAACGCTCGCCGTGGGTCGCCGACCCGACCGGGACCGCCCGCCGACAGAGCGGGCTGGGCCGCTTTCTGTGACCCGGGGCGACAACGGATCGCCGCGACGAAGCGCGTCCGAGAACACACAAACGACTCTTTGACTCTACGGAACGGCTTATTCCCCCGGTCGCGTCTCTCCGGCTATGCGAACAGACCTCACCCTCTCGACCACGGCCGTCGCCGCGATTGCGATGGTCGCACTACTGCTCGGGACGGTCGTCGGCGCGGGCGTCTACGCCACCGTCGGCCCCGACGGCGACCGACGAACGCCCTTCCCCGACGGCTCCGACCCGACCGGTTCGACGACCGGGAGCACGGACGCCAGCGTTGCCGCCTTCTCTTCGGCCGCTGAGTTCGAAGCCTACCTCGACGACGCGGCCGCACGGAGCGGTGGCTACGGCGTCGGTGGCGTCGGTGGCTTCGGCGGCGGCGTCCAGTTCCTCGGCGCGCCGGGCGGGACCGAGCCAGCCGTCGACAGCGCGGTAAGCCTCGAAGCCGCCGAGTCGGCCCCGCAGGCAACGGCGACGTCGCAGCCGGCCGGGACGGCGACGGCGGGTGACGCCGGTGGCGCGAGCGACGGAAGCGGTTCGGTCGACCGCGTCTCCGGCACGAACGTCCAGGTCCAGGGCATCGACGAACCCGACCTCGTCAAGACCGACGGCGAGACGACCTACTACGCCCGTGGGGGGCAGTACGGCTACCGGCACACGGAAGCGGGCGTGACGCTGCTGGACACCTCCGAGCCGGTCGATCCCAAGCTGGCGGGGAGCATCGACGCCTCGGGGCAGTTGCTGCTCTCGGGTGACACGCTGCTCGTCCTCTCGCACGACTCGGTCGTCGCCTACGATGTCTCGGACCGCGAGAACCCCGAACGTCAGTGGACAAAGCAGGTCGCCGGTCGCCTCCAGACCGCCCGTCTCTCCGATGGCCAGCTCTACCTCGTCACGGTCGAGGGTGTCAACTACGGCGACCCCTGCCCGATTCGGCCCTTTGGTGCGGGCGATGTGGAACTCGCCTGCACGCAGGTCTACCACCCGACCGAGCCGGTGCCGGTCGACACGACCTACACGACGAGCGTCGTCGACCCCGAGACCGGCGACGTCGGCGACGCCGTCTCCTTCCTCGGCGGCTACGGCTCGACGGTCTACATGTCCGGCGACTCGCTGTACGTGACCTACACCCAGCCGCCACAGTACGGGCAGGTCTACCTCGACTTCCTCCTGACCGACGAGCGCGACCGACTTCCCCCCTCAGTCGTGGACCGCCTCGAAGCCCTCCGCGGCTACGACCTGAGTTCGCAGGCACTCGCCATCGAGACGAACCGCGCGCTCGCCGAGTGGTACCGCGGCCTCGACGACGACGAACGCCGTGAGGTCCAGACCGAACTCGCGAACGACTGGCGGAACTATCTGGACGAGAACAAACGCCAGCTGACGACGACCGGCATCGCGAAAGTCGCTATCGACCGCTCGGGCGACGCACCCACGCTCGACGTCGCCGCGGTTGGCAGCGTCCCCGGCGTTCCCCTGAACCAGTTCTCGCTGGACGAACACGACGGCAACCTCCGTATCGCCACGACGATCCAGGCGTGGGGCACCGAGATCGAGAACGACCTCTACGTTCTTGATTCTAGCCTCGACCGTATCGGCGAGGTGCAGGGCATGGGCGTCGACGAGCAGATCTACTCTGTGCGCTACGTCGGCGACACGGCCTACGTGGTGACGTTCAAGCGTATCGACCCCTTCCACGTCGTCAACCTCTCGGACCCCGCGAATCCCGAGGTGACGGGCGAACTGAAGCTCCCGGGCTTCTCCTCGTATCTCCACCCGCTCTCCGAGGACCGCGTGCTCGGCGTCGGCGAGGAAAATGGCCAAGTAAAGGCCGTCGTCTTCGACGTGTCGGACCCTGCGAACCCCGTCGTCGAGGACGACTATGTGCTCGACGAGCACTGGTCGGCAGTGCGTGAGAGCCACCACGCGTTCCTGATGGACCGCAAGCACGGCGTGTTCTTCCTGCCGGGGCAACAGGGTGGCTACGTCTTCAGCTACGAGGACGGCCTCGAACTGGAGTCCGTCGTCGACGTGCAGGGTGCCCAGCGCGCCATCTACCTGAACGACTATCTCTACGTCTTCGGGCAGGACGAAGTCGTTGTCGTCGACGAGACGAGCTGGGAGCGCGTGGCGACGCTGGAGTTGCCCGCGATGGAGTTCGGCGGCTACGACGGCGGCGAGCCGGAGCCGTGAGAAGGATAAGTCGGCGCGCGCTGGCGCGACCTCCGTGTCGCGCCACGCCGTGCGAGGGATGACTGAGCGACCGCAGGGAGCGAAGGAGTCGGCTGGGGAGGACGTGGTTTCTCGGAGCGCAAGCAGTCGGGACGCTACCTGAGAACCCAGTACGACTCACTCCAACACCCCACTCTTCCACGAACCGACTCCACTCACGCCAGAAGACTCACCACGGTACCCTGCGAGCCACCACCTGTGTCCCGCACACGCACCACCATCGCTGCCCTCCTCCACGCAGCCCTCGCCGCGCTCTGCTGGACGTGGTTCGACTTCTCGACCCTCCTTACCAACACCGAACTCGCGTACCTCGCCGTCGGCAGTCTAGTCCTCGGCGCGCTCCCGGCCGTCCTCCTCACGTCGAAGCGACTCCGCACCCCTTCCGTCGTCGTCGCCACCCTGTTCGCTCTCTCGGCGTACGGCACGTGGTCGGTCGTCTCCGCGGGCCTGACACCCGTCGACCCGACGCCCTTCGGCTGGTATCTCCTCGGGTGGCCCGCCGTCGCCGCCGCGGCACTGCTCGTCGGCGGCGGAGAGTACGGATTCCGGCGGTACCGACAGCCGACAACCAACGCGAACGGAACCGCAGAATAAGCTCAGAGGTCGTACTGCTCGCCGTCCACAGCTAAGGGTTCCTCGAACGCCTCGTCGACCGGGTAGAAGTGCGCGGTGTGGACGAGTCGCGTCACGTCGGCCTCCAATTCGTCGGCCAACTCCAGCGCGCCCTCGCGGGTCATGTGCTTCGAGCCGAAGGTTCTGGGCACCCCGTCCTCGTTCTCGTCTTTCCCACCGATGGGGTGGTACTCACAGAGCGACGCCGGGACGATGGCGTCGGCGAGAAAGAGGTCCGGGTTCGCGAGCACCTCGCGGGACTCCGCGGGAATCCCGTAGCTCGTGTCACCCGAGAGCGACAGTTTGGCTCCGGTTTCGGGGTCTTCGACGGTCAGCCCGTAGCAGACGAGCGGCGGATGGTCGACCGGGACGAGCGTCACGTCCAGCCCGCACATCCGCACCGTCTCGAAGGGCGTGACGTCCTCGACCGTGATGCGGTCGAGATAGTCGTACTTCGAGCGCACGGTGTCGGCGACGCTCTCCTCGGTCACGGGGTCGACCTCGTCGGCCGCGTAGACCGGGAGGTCGTCGAAGAGCCGGTAGGCGTTGCCCAGCCCGTCGAGATGGTCGAAGTGGATGTGCGAGATGACGATGGCGTCCGGCAGCGGCACCTCGTGGTCCAGAAACTGCTGGCGGAAGTCGGGGCTGGCGTCGATCAAGAGCGACTCGCCGGTACGCTCGTTCTCGACGTGGACCGAGAAGCGCGAACGTTCGACGCCGCGGCGACGAGCCTCGGCGCAGGTGTCGCAGTCGCAGCAGATGGTCGGCGTCCCGGTCGTGTCGCCGGTTCCGAGGAGCGTGACCCGCATCGGTCAGTGGTCGTGATCGTGGTCGTGATCCGAGTGATCGTGGTCGTGGTCGTCCGACTCTCCGCGGCCGTCGCCGGCGACTTTCGCGCCCTCGCCGTCGATCATGTCCATGTTCTTCAGGTTGTCGCGCTCCTCGAAGTCCTCGACGGCGTCGAGGATGTCCGCCTGCGTCAGCTCCATCCGACCCTCGGTGAGCGCTTCGAGGACGGCCTCCCGCAGCACCATCCGCAGGTCGCTGCCGGTCAGCCCCTCGGTGCGGTCGGCGACGCCCTCGGGGTCGAAGTCCGCGATGTTCATCTGGCGGGTGACGACGCGGAGGATGTCCGCGCGCATCTGCCAGTCCGGCTTGGGGAAGTTGACGATCTCGTCGAAGCGTCGCCACGCCGCGGCGTCGAGCTGGTCGGGGTGGTTCGTCGCCCCGATGAGCAGCACGTCGTCGCGGATGAGCGAGATGTCGTCGATCGACTTCAAGAGGGTGTTGACCGCGCGCTTGAGTGCGGCGTGTTCGTCGCTCCGGCGGGTCTTCGCGACGGAGTCGAACTCGTCGATGAAGAGGATACACGGCGAGAGCCGCTTTGCCACCTCGAAGGTCTTCTCGACGTTCTTGGCCGTCTCACCGAGATACTGGCTCGTGATCATCGAGAGCTTGACCTCGACGAACGGCATCCCGAGTTCGTGCGCCAGTGCCCGCGAGATGGTCGTTTTACCAGTTCCGGGCGGGCCGACGAAGAGCAGTTTGCCGATCTCGCGGAGGCCGATCTGCGCGAGATAGTCGCGGTGCTCGATGGCCGTGACGATCTTGCTGATCTCGCCCTCCTGGTCCTCGGTGAGCACGAGGTCGTCGAGCGTCATCTCGATCTCTTCTGGCGCGCGGACGTGAACGAGGTCCAGCATCTCCGCGTCGCCGTCCTCGCCGTCGTCGAAGTATTCCTCTAAGAGGGAGTCGATCCAGACGCGGTCGGCCTGGATCGGGCGGTTCCCCTCGCGCGCCTCCTCGTGGGTCACGTCGACGTCGTCGCGGTGTTCGACCTCGGCGGCGATGGTCGGATTGGTCAGGATACGGTCGTCGTCCGCGCGGTCGAGGAACCAGTCGAGCGCCATGTCCGGTTGGGTGAGCGAGAGCTTGCCGGAGAACTCGGTCTGCTGGGTGAACAGCAGATCGGAGACGGCGTCCCAGGGCCGCTCGACGCCCGTCGCGGTCCGCGCCGTCTCGTTCGTCGCCGACAGCGGCCGCTCGATGGCACCGTCCTTCCAGAACACCTGCCGGTAGCGGGGCGGCAGGTCGTTCTCGTCCAAGTCCCGGTTTTCCGTGTAGAGATGTGTCGTCAGAAGGAACTCGACTACCTCGAGGGCCGGGTCAGTCATCCCGGCAAACTTCCCGCCACAGAATCTTAACACCGTCGAAGCGACTGAGCAGTGACGCGACCCGAAACCGCCGCCCGCTCGGGTGACTTCAACCGCGACTCGTCGGTGAAGACCACCACCGTCCCACCGTAGAGATAGAGGTCGTACCGCGTCCGCTCGTAGCCCGAGACCGCGGGCGCGACATCGTCGGCGACGGCGACGTCAGCGACGACGACCGGCGGGAGCGGCCCGTCGTCCGCCCGGTCGGAGAGGGCAGCAGCGTCGGGAGCATAGGCGGTCGAGAGGTCCGCACGCTCGACATACCACGACAGCGGGAGTCGGCCGAGCCACCAGCCCAGCCACCGATCGTCAGGGCCCGGCGGCTCGTCGGCGACCGTCTCGTTCGGGAGGTAGAACCGCTCGCCGTAGTAGAGCACCGCTGGCTCGGTGCCAGCCGCCGCCTCCAAGTCCGCCACGAGGGGGTCGAGGTCGTCGCCGGACTGGGCACCCTGCGCGAGGAGGTTGACCCGCGGGGTCGGCGACGTGTAGGACGTCGCGAGCACGACGACGCCCGTCTGTGCCGACAGCACGAGCAGCGCGAGAACGACGCCGGCGGCGAGCGCGCGGTCGCGGGCGGCGTTCCGCTCGCTCGTCCCGTCCGTCCCATCGAAAGCGAGTCGCCCGCGCGTCCACCGCGCGACGGCGACGAGACCGACCGCGGCCGGAATCGCCAGCGGAACGGCCGCGTGGACCGCGAGCCACGGGGCCATGATGTCGGCGGCGATGGGGTAGCCGAGGACGCTGACGAAGCCCCAAGCGGCCGCGAAGACGACGAGCGGGCGGGGTGCTCGCTCGCGCACCCGGAGTGTCACCGCCGTCCCGAGCGCGGCCAGCGTGTACAGCACCGCGCCGCCGATAGCGAGGACGCCAGCGTAGTGTGCGAGGAAGGGGAGATAGGGATGTTCGCGGACTTCGGGGGAGGCCCAGATGCCCGCCCGGAAGGTCTCGACGGAGCCGAGCGTCGCCTGCTCGACGAGCGCGGGGAGGAGCGTCGGCGTGGAAAGTGCCGCCGACAGCGACGGCTCGCCCGCCGCGCCGCGCGGCGCGTAAAAGTAGACGACAACGAGGAGCGTGAGCAGGAGTGCGGGGACGACGGCGGCCAGAAGCGGGCGGAGGGCGTCGCCAGCGGCGGTCGCCGCGTCGCGGCCGACGGTGCCGAGCGTCCGGACTGTCGAGGCCTGCGAGTCGGAGCGGTAGCGCGGGAGAACACGGAGTCCGTACGCGACGCCGAGCGCGCCGCCCCAGCAGGCCAGATAGACCAGCACGTTCTCCTTCGTCGTGAGCGCGAGACCGAGGGCGACGCCCGCCGCGAGCAGGTGACGGCGACGGCCGGACGCCAGCGCGCGGACGGTGAAGCCGAGCGCGAACGTCGCGAAGACCGCCAACGGGACGTCCGCGCGCATGAACCGCGAGAAGTAGAGCAGCAGCGGGTTGAACGCGAGGAAGCCGCCGAGGGCGACGACTTCGGCGTCGTCGAGGTAGTCGCGGAAGAGCCACGCCGCGAGCGGGAGCACTCCACCCAAGAGGGCGACGACGAGCCGGGCGGTGGCGTCGCTCGCGCCGAGGAGCGCGAAGACGTGGCGGTTGACGATCGGGAGGAAGGGACCGTGGATGATGGGTCGGTAGGCGAAGGTCCCCGTCTCCAGATACCGGAGCGTCCAGTAGCCGACGCGGGCCTCGTCCCAGTGGAAACTCCGCATCCCGAGACCGACGAGGCGGAGCGTGAGCGCGACCAGCGTGAGCGCGACGAGTGCGCGCCCCGGCGACGCCCCGACACGGTCCAGCCAGCGTCGAACGGGACGGAGGGAAACCATGGTCGCGTGGACCTGCCGCCGCCGCCGGGAAGTAGTTTCTCGTCGTCGCGTGCAGCGAGAACACCCGCGGTCGGACGCACAGCAGAGACCCGCTGAGATACTACTCGATTTCGTAACTCGAAAAATAGAAGCACGTCTGTCGACAAATACGTCCAAAAACCGACCGAAGTACACCAATAAGGTCCTTTAACAGCATTGTAAACCGGACGTCCATTCAGAGAAAGACGTTCGAAATTCATTTGTTCAACGATTAGCGTTTTAGTGTTTGATTCAGTCGCATAAGCCGTGAGAAGCGATACGTCCACGACAGTTCGAGAAATTTTCTCGGACAAACGTCAGCGGATCTGGATCGAACAGACGGAGGTGACTGTCGGTGGTTGACCCGGTCTCGACGACCTGTATGCGGTGTGCGGTCGGCTGTGGACACATCCATCAGGGTGCGGACATCGGCGACGGACTCGACCTCGTCCGTGGCGACGCCGCCCATCCGGTCAACCGCGGACTGGCCTGCGGCCGCGGCATCAGCGAGACGTCCGACCCCGAGGGCGACTGGCTGACCCGCCCGCTCGTCCGCAAGGACGGCAAGCTCGTCCGGGCGACGTGGGAAGACGCACTCAACCGCGTCGCCGACGCTATCGGAGCAGTTGACCCCGACGACGTCGCCGTCCTCGGCAGCGGCCAGCAGACCAACGAGGCCGCCTACGCGCTGGGCAAGCTCGCCCGCGGCGGCATCGGGACGCGCAACTACGACGCCAACACGACGCTGTGCATGGCGAGCGCGGTGAAGGCCTACTACGACGCCTTCGGCAGCGACGCGCCGCCGCCGACCTACGACGACATCCCCGAGGCGAAGACCCACGTCGTCTGGGGGGCGAACCCCGCGGTCGCCCACCCGGTGATGTTCCGGTGGATTTCGGACTCCGCCCGCGACGACGACAGCCAGCTCGTCGTCGTCGACCCCGTCAGAAGCGAGACGGCCGAGGCCGCAGACCACCACGTCCAACCCGACCCCGGCGGCGACTTCGCGCTCGCGCGAGCGGTCCTCGCGTGGCTCGTGGAGAACGACGGCGTCGACGAGGAGTTCGTCCACGCCAACACCGACGGCTTCGCGGCACTGACGACGTCGCTCCCGTCGGTCGACGCCGCGGCCGACGAGGCGGGCGTCGACGTCGAAACGGTCGAACACCTCGCGAGCGCGTTCGCCGACCCGACGCTCGTCTACTGGGGAATGGGCGTCAACCAGAGCGTCCGCGGAACGGCAACCTCGCGCGCGCTCGTCGACTGCTGTCTCGCCTCGGGCAACATGGGACCGGGCAGCGGTCCCTTCTCCTTGACCGGCCAGGCCAACTCGATGGGGACGCGCGTCTGCTCCTCGAAAGGGTCGTGGCCGGGCCACCGCGACTTCGAGTCGCCGAAACACCGCAATCGGGTCGCCGGTGCGTGGGGTGTCCCGGTCGACCGGCTCCCCGACGACGCCGGTCCCGGTCCCGTCGGCATCGTCGAGAGCGACCCCTCGGTCGTCTGGACGGTCGCGACGAACCCGCTCGCCGGGCTGCCCGACACCGACGCCGCCCGCGAGACGTTCGAGGACGCCTTCCTCGTCGTCCAGGACGCCTTCCACACCGAGACGACGGAGCTCGCCGACGTGGTGCTCCCCGCGGCGACGTGGGGCGAGTCGGCGGGGACGGCCATGAACATGGAGCGGACGGTCTCGCGGGTCCGCCCCGCGACCGGGACACCGACGGGCGTCAAGCAGGACCTCGACATCATCGCCGCCGTCGGCGTCCGCGTCGCGCCCGACCTGTTCGACGAGCCGACGCTCGACCCGGCGGCCGTCTTCGACGAGTTCGCCGCGCTCACCGCCGGCACCGACGCCGACTGTTCGGGGCTGAGCTACGAGCGACTCGACGAGGAACTCGCCGTCCGGTGGCCCGCCCCCGACGAGGAGTCCAGCGGCGGCTACCGCTACTACGACCCCGAGACAGCGGCGTGGGAGTTCCCGACGCCGACGGGGTGCGCGCAGTTCTCCAGCTACCGGAGCGAGGCCATCGAGGCCCTGCCGGAGACGGCCGACGAGGAGTATCCGCTCACCCTCACGACGGCCAGAGAGGCCGACGGCTACAACACCGGCGTCCGCTCCCGCGACGTCGACGACCCCGGGCCCGTCACCGCGCGGATCAACCCCGAGACGCTCGCGACGTACAGCGGTTCGGTCACCGACCAGCAAACCGTCCTCAGTTCACCGCGCGGGAGTGCCCCGGCCGTCGTCGAGGCCGACGAGGGCATCCCCGCGGGCATGGTCTGGCTTCCGATTCACCATCCCATGGCGAACAAGCTCACCATCGCGGCGACCGACCCCGAGTCCGACGAACCGAATTACAAACAGTGTGCGGTTCGCCTCGTCTCGCCGGAGGCCGACGCGGCGGCGGCCGACGCCGTGCCGGCTGACGACACGGCCGACACGACGGGCGACACGACGTCGGTGCCGCCCGCAGAGACCGCCGCCCTGCCGGAGGTAGGCCAATGAAGATGACAAAATGGCGGACCCTCGTCCTCGCGACGGCGGCGTTCAACCTCTCGTTTCTCATCTGGTTCTCCTTCGCTCCCTTCACCGGACCCATCGCCGAGGAGTTCGGCCTCTCCCTTACTGACCTCGGCATCCTCGCCAGCGCGGCCATCTGGAGCGCGCCACCGGGCCGTATCCTGACCGGCTGGCTCTCGGACCGCTTCGGTGCCTCCTCGGTGTTCGCCATCGTCCTCGCCTACGTCGGCGTGTTCAGCATGGCGAGCGCCTTTGCGACGAGCTACGAGATATTCTTCGTCGAGCGGCTCGTCGTCGCCTCGGCGGGCATCACCTTCGTCGTCGGTATCCAGCACGTCGCCCAGTGGTTCCCCGAGGAGCAGTTAGGAACGGCCGAGGGCGTCTACGCCGGCATCGGGAACGCCGGTGCCGCGGGCGGCGCGCTCGTCCTCCCGCGAGTCTTCGGCCAGTGGAACGGGCCGCTGTTCGACGTCGGTTGGCGGGCCGCGTTCTTCTACACGGGCGTCGTCGCCATCCTGATGGCGATCGTCTACTACACCATCGGCCAGGACGCCGCCACGGAGACGCAGGCCGAAGCCACGAGCGACTCGGCGACGCTCTCGTCGTGGGTCCACGTCGCCACGCGCTACGGCGTCATCGCGCTCGCGCTCGGCTACGTGATGAGCTTCGGGCTGGAGATCTCGATGAACGGCTGGCTGCCGACCTACTTCCGCGAGGGCTTCGGCTCGAATCTCGTCATCGCCTCGACGTTCGCTGCGACGTTCTCGCTCGCTGCCGGCCTCCTGCGGCCTATCGGCGGCTACATGAGCGACTGGGTGGTCAGGACGGAGACGGACATCCTGCCCGTCTTCACGGGCCGCTACCGCGAGCAGTGGACCGTCCTCTGTATGGGCTTCATCGTCACGGCGATGGCGGGGCTGACGTTCGCCGGGCAGACCGGAAACGTCCTGCTGACGGTCGCCGTCGGCTTCCTCGTCGGCACGGCCTGTGCCTTCACCGAGGGTGCCATCTTCGCGCAGGTTCCGGCGATGTTCCCCGACCGCTCGGGGGCGGCCGCGGGCGTCGTCGGCGGCATCGGTACCTTCGGCGGCATCGGCTTCCCGCTCGTCTACTCCTACGCGGCGGAGACGGGTGCCATCCACAGCGGCTACATCATCGTCGCCGCCATCATGGTGCCCATCGTCCTCCTGAACGCCTGGGTCGCCCGGCCGAAGATCGCCGAGTTCGCCCACGTCAGAGGCATCGTCGGCAGCAACACGGCGGACTACGGGGGTAGCGATGGCTGAGCTGACCGAGATGACTGAGATGACTGAACAGTCCCGCATCGACGGGACCGCGAGCACGCTGCGTGCCGCGACGGCGGCGGGCGGTGCGACCGGCTCGGGGACAGCGAGGGCCGAATGAAGCCGGACACGGGCCGGGCGGGTATCATCGTCGCCGGCGGCCGCTCGACGCGGTTCGGCGGCGGCGACAAGGCCACCGCTCGCGTCGACGGCGTCCCGATGATCCGCCGCGTCGCGGAGGCACTCACTCCGGCCGTCGACGACCTCGTCGTCAACTGTCGGCGGGACCAGCGGTCGACGTTAGAGACGGTGCTGTCGGACTGCGACGTCCGGTTCGCCGAAGACCCCATCCTCGACCGTGGGCCGGTCGCCGGACTGCGGACGGGGCTGCGCGCGACGGACGCGACCTACGCCGTCGCCGTCGCCTGCGATATGCCGTTCCTCCCGACGGCCTTCCTCGACTCGCTGTTCGCCGCGGCGCGCTCACAGACGGGTGCCGTCCCGGAGGTCGACGGCCGCGTCCAGCCGCTGCCGGCCGTCCTCCACGTCCGCGCCGGGACGACCGCCTGCACCGACGCGCTCGTCTACCGCGACGGCCGACTCTGTGACGTCGTCGACCTGCTCGACCCGGTCGTCGTCCCCGAGCGCACGGTGGCCGCCTTCACCACGCCTCGGGCGTTCCGGAACATCAACACCCGTGCGGAACTGCACGGACTCGGGAACTGACCCGACCCGCGTCCGAGCCGCTCCGACGCCTCCCGGTCTCCGCTCCGTTTTTCCCTCTCTGTTCGAGACATCGCCACCCCACCGTCCGGAGAGCGACGCCGATGGCGACATCTGACAGATCTCGACAGTATCTACCATACTTCGACACTGTTCGACATCATCCAACAGTTCACGACAGCTTCCGGCGAGTCGCTCGCGCCAGCCCGCGCGTAGCGAGCACCACTTGATTACATAACCCAGTTTAGTTAGTGGACGTGTGTCCAAACAAGTGTCGACTTACTCGGCATAATACGACCTTATATCCACCCTATTTGGTATTAAATTGGCTGTTCGACATTGAACGACAGGCTATTTTTTTAAGTTATCAACGATTAGCATTATCATGTTGTATCGGACACAGTCCAACCGTGATTTACCCCATGAGCGTTTCCGGTATTCCGGAAGAAGTAGACGGACGTAACGAGGTGTTCGTTGCCGATGCCCCATAAGAAAGAGGCATACAAGGAGGAGCTGTACGGCGACGAGGTCCGCGAGAAGATTCTGGAGTTCGCAGAGGAGGGCTTCGACTCCATCCCCGAGGACGAACACGACAAGTGGTTCACCCGCTTCAAGTTCTGGGGCGTGTTCCACCAGCGCGGCGGCCAAGAGAGCTACTTCATGATGCGGCTGACGAACGCCAACGGGCGGCTGAAGCCCGGGCAGCTGCGGGCCATCGGCGAAGTGGCGCGCGACTACTGTCAGGGACCGGCCGACAACCCGCAGTTCGGGAACGGCTTCGTCGACCTGACGACGCGGCAGTCCGTCCAGCTCCACTGGATCAAGCTGGAGGACGTCCCCGCCATCTGGGAGCGGCTGGAGTCGGTCGGCGTCACTACGCGCTCGGCCGGCGGCGACACGATGCGGAATATCTCGGGCTGTCCGGTCACCGGCCGCGACGCCGACGAACTGATCGACACGCGCCCCCTGCTCGAACGGTTCCGCGAGGATCTCCGCGGCGACAACGAACTCGCCAACATGCCCCGGAAGTTCAACATCAGCGTGACCGGCTGCCGGGAGGGCTGTGCGCAGGACTCCATCAACGACATCGGCGTCGAACCGGCCCACAAAGAGATCGACGACGAGGAGGTCCTCGGCTACAACGTCCGCGTCGGCGGCGGTCTCGGCGGGAAGAAACCCCGGAAGGCCCGCTCGCTGGACGTGTTCGTCACGCCCGACGAAGCGTACGACGTCGTCCGCGGCTTCGTCGAACTCTACCACGACCACGGCGACCGGGACGTCCGCGCGAAGAACCGCGCGCGCTTCTTCGTCGACGACTGGGGGACGGAGAAGATTCGGAAGGTCCTCCAAGCGGACTACGTCGACTTCGAACTGAAGACGGCGGGGCAAGACATCCGCGAGCAGTACACCTACAACGCCGGCAAGCCGCCCGCAGAGGGTAAGGCCGACCACGTCGGCGTCCACGAGCAGAAGGACGGCCGCTACTACGTCGGCCTCTCGGTCGCCGTGGGTCGGCTCACCGCCGACGACGCGATCGAACTCGCGGACCTCGCCGACGAGTACGGCACCGGCGAGGTGCGGCTGACTCGGCGGCAGAACCCGCTCCTGATGGACGTCCCCGAGGACGACCTGGATGCCCTCTTGGCCGAACCGCTCCTGTCGAAGCACACGCCCGAGCCGAACCCGTTCCAGCGTGGAGCCATCGCCTGCACGGGCACGGAGTTCTGTTCGCTGGCACTGACGGAGACGAAGGCCCGCACGGCGCGGATGCTCCGGTGGCTCCGCGACAACGTCGAGCTGCCGGACGACGTGGAGAACATCCACCTCCACTACTCGGGCTGTACGGCCGACTGCGGACAGGCCAACACGGCCGACATCGGCCTGCTCGGGATGCGCGCCCGGAAGGACGGGGAGATGGTCGAGGCGATGGATCTCGGCGTCGGTGGTGGCATCGGCGAGGACCCGAGTTTCGTCGAGTGGGTGCGCCAGCGTGTCCCCGCCGACGAGGTGCCGGGAGCCATCAAGAACCTCCTCGAAGCCTTCGCGGCCCACCGCGAGGCGGGCCAGACCTTCCGCCAGTGGACCGAGTCGATGGGAAGCGAGGCACTCGTCGACCTCTGTGAACCGGAGGAGACGACGTACGAAGACCCGTATCTGACCGACGCCAAACAGTCGTGGTATCCCTTCGCCGACAGCGAAGGCCCGGCAACGGCGGTCGAGTCACCCGCGGACGACTGACCATGACGGGACAGGACACCACGACGACAGAAGCGAGCGAGATGACACGCGACGGCCCGACTTCGGCGTCGGCCGAGCCGTCGTCGTCGACGCAACACACCTCGGCCGACGTCGCACCGGAACTGTTCGAGCCGTAGGTAGGCTTGGTCGTCTCCAGAGGCGGCTCGACAGGGTCCACCGTTTTCACGCCACTACACCCGAGAGCCGTGCGGAAACTCTCGACATATCCCCGCGAGTTCTGGACCATTTATCAACATGGACACCGGAGGACGGGGTATGCCAACGCCAGTCATCGCGAAAGCGTACCGGACCCCGCAAGGGAAAGGCGGCGGCGTCTTCGCGGACGTCCGCAGTGAAGACCTCTCTACCGCTCTCATCGACGAGATTCTGGCCGAGACCGGTCTCGACAGCGACGACGTCGACGACCTGATGTGGGGCGTCGCCCAGCAGCGCGGCGAACAGGACAACAACGTCGCCCGCGTCATCTCGCTGCTCTCGGACCTCGGCGAGAGCGTGCCGGCGACGACCATCAACCGCTGGTGTGCCTCTTCGATGCAGGCTATCATCTCCGCCTCCGACGCTATCGCCGCGGGCAACCGTGACTGCATCATCGCGGGCGGCGTCGAGAACATGTCGCGCGTCCCGATGGACGGCGACTCCTACCAGCATCTCCACCCCGAACTCTCCGAGGCGTACAACATCTTCCAGCTCCAGATGGGGATGACCGCCGAGAAGGTCGCAGAAGAGTACGAAGTCAGCCGCGAGGACCAAGACGAGTACGCCCTCCGGAGCCACCAGCGCGCCGCGGCTGCGACGGACGAGGGTCGCTTCGAGGACCAGATCGTCCCCATCGAGACGGAGGACGGCACGGTCAGCGAGGACGAGGGCATCCGCCGGGACACCTCTCTCGACGTGCTCTCCAGTCTCTCACCGGCGTTCACCGGCGACGGCTCGGTGACCGCGGGCAACTCCTCGCAGATTTCGGACGGCGCGGCCGCCGTGCTCGTCACGAGCGAGGAGTTCGCTGAGGAGCAGGAGTTAGAGATCCTCGCGAAGGTCGGCATGAACAACGTCGCCGGCGTCGACCCGACGGTCATGGGTATCGGCCCGGTCCCGGCCACCGAGGGCCTCCTGGAGCGCAACGGCCGCGACATCGACGACTACGACCTCGTCGAGATCAACGAGGCGTTCGCGAGCCAGTGTGTCTACTCGCGGCGCGAACTCGGCATCGACGAGGAGAAGCTCAACGTCAACGGCGGTGCCATCGCCGTCGGCCACCCGCTGGGTGCCTCCGGGGCGCGCCTCCCCGTGACGCTCATCCACGAGATGATCGAGCGCGACGTCGACCGCGGCCTCGCCACGCTCTGTGTCGGCTTCGGCCAGGGTGCGGCTATCGAGTTCTACCGGTAGAGGTTCCACGCCACCCGACCAGCGGGAGGGTGGCGTGTTTTTCATCGACGTTTTGCCGAGCGAGCGTAGCGAGCGCAGTGCAAAAGGTCGTCGCGTCAGGGTGCGGCCATCGAGTTCTACCGGTAGAGGTTCCACGCCACCCGACCAGCGGGAGGGGACGTGTTTTTCTTCGAGCTGTGACCCAGCGAGCGTCGCGAACGCGGAGTCAGTCAGACGCCTCGCCGTCGACTCGTTCCGCGACAGCACGGACGGGCGCGCCGTCGGCACCGACGAGCGCGAGCGGCAGGGCGGTGAGTCGGACGCGCTCGGGAAGCGCGCCGAGACCGGTCAGATTCTCCACCAGCAGGCAGTCGGCTCGGAGGAGGATGCGGTGGGCAGGGAACGACTCGGCACCGGTCGGGTCGGGTCCGGCGGTGTCGAAGCCGACGTCGTAGCCGCGGTCGGCACACCAGCGTGCCGCGTCGCGGCTGAGATGCGGATGGTCGTCGTATTCGGGCGTCCCCCAGTGGGCGTCCCAGCCAGTGTGAAGCAGGAGGCTGTCGCAGTCGGCGTCCGGGAGGTCGGCCGCCCGAATCGCGTCGCCCGCGCCGAGACCGGTACAGTCGACGACGCGAGCGTCGGAGACGAACCGCTCGACGGGATAGTCGTCCAGCGTCCGCCCGTCGGCGAGGAGGTGGGCGGGCGCGTCGACGTGGGTCCCGGCGTGGCTGTTGGCTCGGAAGTCCGTGACGCGGTAGCCGTCCGTCTCGTGGGTCGCCGCGGGCGAGACGCGGACCGGCGGGTCGCCGGGGTAGACGGGCGTCTCGTCGGAGAGGGGGTGGGTGAGGTCGAACACGGCGAGTATTCGACGGGACGGCGCAAGAACGCTTGGTCGGCTGGTCGGCTGGCCCGCGCGGGTCGCTTACTCCTCAGGGTGACAGAAGTCCATCGCCTCGCGGACGGCGTCACGCCGACCGAGGATGGTGATGCGGTCGCCCATCTGGAGCGTGTAGTCCGCGTCGGGGACCTCGATGTCGCCGTTGCGGGCGACGAGTGCGACGAGACAGCCGCCAGGGAGTTCGGGACCGATCTCGCGGATGGTGCGGCCGACGAGTTCCTCGGAGGTCACCTCGATCTCCTGGACGTCGCCCGAGCGGCCGAGTTCGCCCATCCAGTTGGCGAGCGCGGGCCGTTCGATGAGGTTGTCCATGGCCTGTGCGGTCGCGAGCGTCGTCGAGATGGTGCGGACGCCGAGTTCCTCGAACGCCTCCACGTTGTCCGGGTTGTTGGCGCGGGCGATGATGGTCTCGGGGTCGAACTTCGAGGCCGACAGTTGGGAGACGAGCAGGTTGGCGTCGTCGTCGCCGGTCGCGGCCACGACGATCTTGCTGTTCTCGGCACCGGCGGAGCGGAGCACGTCCGTGTCGGTGCCGTCGCCGTGGTGGACGGTGAAGCCCTTGTCGCGGGCCGTCTCGACTATCTCGACGTCATTCTCGATGATGACGACGTTCTCTCCGCGGTCTTCGAGGCGTTCGGCGAGCGTCCGGCCCACCTTTCCGCCTCCGATTACGAGTACACGCATTGGTATCACGTCAAAGAATTCTGCGATTCTGCGGGCGAGTCCGGCTTCGAACACGACGGTCATCAGGATGACGAGGAAGACGGTGCCGACGAGCGCGTCGGCGGCCGCGGTCATCCCCTGTGCACGGAACTCGATGGCGAACAGCGTCGCGACCGACGCGGGGATGATGCCGCGCGGGCCGACGAAGCTCATGAACCACTTTTCGGCGGTGGTGAAACGGTCGCCGACCGTCGAGACGAACACGAGCAGCGGGCGGATGACGAGCGCGACGGCGACGACGACGAGCAGGCCGCCGATGCCGAGCCGCTGGAGGTTTTCGAACTCCAACAGCGCCGCCAGGGCGATGAAGACGAACGAGAGGACGATGAGGGTGATGTCACCCTTGAACGCCGAGATGTCCTCCTCGTAGGGGATGTCCATGTTGCCGAGGAGGATGCCCGCCGTCGCGACGGCGGCGATGCCCGCCTCGGTGGCGATGAAGTCCGCGGCACCGTAGGCGACGAGCGCGCCCGCGAGAACCAACAAGCGGGCGTTCTGCGGGGCGTTCCCCGGCGAGAGGTCGACGTACCGGAGCGCGAAGAACACCAGTCCGGCGACGAGACCGCCGACGACGACGCCGACACCGAGCCGTTCGGTGAACAGCGCCAGGAACTCGATGGGGGTCTCGATACCGATGGTGATGGCCTCGAAGAGGACGATGGCGAGGATGGCGGCGGTGACGTCGTTGACGATCCCCTCCGTCTCTAGGGCCGTCTCGACGCGGTCACGCGCCGGGACGACTTCGAGGATAGGGGCGATGACCGTCGGCCCGGTGGCGACGAGCAGTGCACCGATGAGGAAGGAGATCAGCCAGTCGACGCCGATGAAAAACCGGACCGCGAGGGCCGTCCCCACGAGGGCGATGAGCGCGCCGAGCGTGACGAGTCTGAGTGTCGCCGCCGGAGCCTCTCGAAGGTCCTCGATACGGAGATGGAACGCCCCCTCGAAGACGATGATGGCGACCGAGAGACCGACGATTGCCGGCAGGGCACTGCCGAACGACTCGGGGGTGACGATGGGGTCGATGAAGGGGAGCCAGTTGCCGATGCCCTCCGGTCCCATGAGGATACCGGCGGTGATGAGAAAGATGATACTCGGGACCTGCAACCGGTCGGCGAGCACCTGTGAGATGACGCCGACACCGATGATGGCGGCGACGAGTGGGATGAGGTTTCCCGCAGCCTCGGCAGCCATTAGCGATCCTCCATGTGGCTTCGGGTTCCTCGGGACCGCTGATAAACCTCACCCTTCTGTAAGGAATCGACTTGGCAGAAGCAGGACGGCCGTTCGGAAATATCGACAGCTGTCGCGGCCGGGCTACCGCTTCGCCGCGGGCGCGTCGTAGATCATCGCCACCTCGTCGGCGTACCGCTCGAGGATGTGCCGACGCTTCTTCTTCATCGTCGGCGTCAACATCCCGTTCTCCTCGGTGAACTCCTCGGTGACGACGCGGAACTGCTTGATCTGCTCGTAGGACTCGAAGTTCTCGTTCACCTCGTCGACCTCCCGTTGGAGTCGCTCGCGGACGCGCTCGTCGCGACCCAGCTGCCGACGGTCGTCGGGGAGGTCGATCCCCTCGCGGTCGGCCCATTCGCGGAGGGCGTCGACGTTCGGGACGAGAAGCGCGCTGACGAACTTCTTGCCGTCGCCGAGCACCATGCACTGCTCGACAAGTGGATTCGAGGCGAAGGCGTCCTCGATGGGACCGGGCGCGACGTTCTTGCCGGTCGAGAGGACGAGCAGCTGTTTCGCCCGCTCGCGGAACTCGATATAGCCGTCGGGCCGGTGGTGGACGATGTCGCCCGTGCGGAACCAGCCGTCGTCTGTGAACGCCTGTTCGGTCTCCTCCGGGCGGTTCCAGTAGCCCGACGTGACGTTCGGTCCCTTGACGAGCAGTTCGCCGACCTCCCCGGCGGCTTCCCGGTGCTGGACCTCGCCGACCGCGCTCTCGTCGATCCGGGTCTCGACGTCGACGACGGGCGGGCCGATGGTGCCGATCTCGGGCGCGTCCGGGGGGTTGACGGCGACGACCGGCGACGTCTCGGTGAGACCGTAGCCCTCCAGGATGGGCAGCCCCATCCCGTGGTAGAGCGCGCAGAGGTCCGCCGAGAGGCTGCCGCCGCCGCTGATGAAGAACTCCAGACGGCCGCCGATTGCCTCCCGTACCTGCGAGAAGACGAGGCGGTCGGCGAGGCGGTGTTTGTACGTCAAGAGGGTGCCGGGGTCGTCGGTCTCGTGGTAGTCTTGGCCGACGCCGACAGCCCACTCGAAGATACGCTCTTTGACGGGCGACTCCGAGGCTTGCGTGCGGATGGCGTCGTACAGTTTCTCGTAGACGCGCGGGACGCTCGTCCCGGTCGTCGGCCGGACGAGTTGGAAGTCCTCGCGCAGGGTGTCGGGGCTTTCGGCGTAGCCGACGGTCGCCCCGGCCGCGAACATCAGATAGTGGCCAGCGAGCCGCTCGAAGACGTGTGCGAGCGGGAGAAACGAGAGGGTCGTCGAGTCGGGCGTGATAGAGAGACGGTCGGGGTCGTCGGGGCGCGGGCCGAACCGTCGGAAACACTGGTTCACGTTCGACCGGAAGTTGCGGTTCGTGAGTTGGACGCCCTTCGGCTGGCCGGTCGTCCCCGAGGTGTAGATGAGACTCGCGAGGTCGTCCACGTCTCGCGAATCGATCCACGACTGGTAGGCGTCTTCGTCGAAGGCGTCAGTCCCGAGGTCGTGGACCTCGGCGAGCGAGTAGATGTCGTCGCGATCCCGCATCGCGCCCGACATCCCGCTGCCGTCGGGGATCTCGTCCATTACGACGACGAAGTCGAGGTCGAGGCTGTCCTCGACGGCGAGGACGCGACGGAGACAGTCGTCGTTCTCGACGACGACGCCCGAGGCGTCGGGGTCGCCGAGGAGATACTCGACCTGCCGCTCCGACGAGGAGGTGTAGACCGTCGTGACGACGCCGCCAGCGGCGAGGAGCGCGAAGTCGGACTGCGCCCACTCCATCCGGGTGTGAGCGAAGAGACCGACGCGTGTTCCGTCGCCGACGCCGAGCTCGCGGAATCCGGCCGCGAGATTGCGGACGATGTCGCGCATCTCCGAATACGTGACGTCGGCGTAGGTCCCCTCGGAGGCGGCGCGAACGACGCCGCCAGCGACGAGCGAGCGGTCGTAGACGCCGCCTTTGTACCGCTGGGCGACGCTGTCGGCGTTCCGCTCCGCACTGTCCTCGAACAGCCGCGCGAGTGTCGTCTCCCCCAGCACCTCGCTCTCGTACTCCGCTTCCGCGTCCCTCCTGTCCATATCGCGCCGCTACGGGGGTTGGTTATAAAAAACCGGGCAGAATTTGCGGTCAGTTGCTCCCAGTTGATTCGTCGCCTCCATAGGAACACCTCTGTCGGCGACTACCGCTCGGCCGTCCACTCCCCCCGGTGGCTCTACCGCTCGGCCGTCCAATGCCTCTACCGCTCGGTCTCCCACTCCTCGCGCAACAGGCCGTACCAGTACATATCGTGGTACTCGCCGCGGAACCACGCGGCTTCCCGCAGCGTCCCCTCACGTTCGAAGCCGAGCGACTCCAAGAGACCGACGGAGGCGTCGTTGAAGCTCCCGACTCGCGCCTGGAGCCGACGGAGGTTCCGGTCTTCGAAGGCGTACTGGACCATGCGGGCGGCGGCGTCGGAACCGAACCCCTGCTCGTGGTGTTCGGGGGAGAACCAGTAGGCGAGTTCCGCCGACCGCGCTCGCGACGTCTCGTCCGGGCCGTACTGGGACTCGGTCAGCGTGACGACGCCGAGCGGCGTCTCGCCGTCGCAGGCGAGACAGCGGACGCCGTCGTCGCCCGAGAGGACGTCCTCGAAGAACTCCGAGACCTGTTCGTCGTTGGTCGGGTCGACGTCGAGGGCGGGCCGCCAGACCCGCGGGTCGTTCATACACCGCTGGACGAACCGGAGGTCCTCGCGCTCGATGGGGCGGAGGGTGACGCGGTCTCCTGTCAGAAAGACTGGGCCGGGCATGGCTCGGCGTTCAGCCGAGTGGAGCAAAACACTGGTGGTGGCGTGCGAGCCCGTCTCGCCCGGTGGTCGGCCGAGCGTCCGACGGCTACTCGTCGGCCACTCGACGACCACTCGATGGTTACGCGTCAGTCACCCGTCGGCCACTCGATGGTTACTCGTCGTCCTGTTTCGCCCGGTAGTCGAGATAGCCGAGCACGCCCTTGACGTTCAGCCGCGCCTCGTCGCGTGCTTTCCGCTCGCCCCACGCTTCCGCGGTGTCGGTGTGGTCCTCGAAGAACTCGATGACGGCCTCGTCGTCGTCCAGTTCGGCGCGCTTCTGGCGGACGGCCTCGACCCACTCCACGAGCGTCCGCTTGTACGCCTCCATATACTCGGGTTCGAATGCGAGCGGGCCGAAGTGGCCGAAACAGAGCGTGTCGGGGTCGCGGTCGATGATGGCCGAGGCGTCGTCCAGACACTGTTCGAGGTCGAACTGCGACGGTGGCGACGTCTGGCGAATCTCGGTCATCTTCGGGACCCAGATACCGGCCGAGTCGCCCGTGAACAGCACGTCGTCGGCGGTGTCGTAGAAGGTCACCTGGTGCGGCGCGTGGCCGGGTGCGTGGGCGACTTCCAGCGTCCTATCGCCGAGGTCGACCGTCTCGCCGCCTTCGAGTCCCTCGATACGGTCCTCGGGGACGGGCTTCGGGTCGACGTAGAACTCCCACTGGTCGTCGACGGCTGCCTTCGTGCCCGCGACGAGTTTCGAGGGGTCGACCAGATGAGGGACGCCGATCTCGTGGGTCAGCACCGTCGCGTCGGGATACGCCTCGGCGAGATAGCCCGCCCCGCCCGCGTGGTCGAGGTGGATGTGCGTCGGCAGGATGTAGGCCAGGTCGTCCGCGCCGATTCCCAACTCGTCGAGCGCGTCGAACAGCTGCTCGCGGTTGGTGCCGATACCGGTGTCGACAACGGCGGGCCGCTCGGCGTCGAGGACGTAGACCGACCCGTACCCCTCGATGTCGTACATCCCGGTGTCGAGATAGTAGAGGTCGGTGCTGTCCGGGACGGGTTCGAGGTCGCCGATAGCCATGCGGAGGGAAGCGTCGGGAGTGTTCAAAAGGGTTCGGACGACATCCCGGAAGGTCGGGGAAAGCTACTACAGGCTGACAGCCGACGTGCCGGTATGGCCCTCCACTCGCGACGCGCGCTGCTGAAGATGGGAACGGCGGCAACAGCCTCGGCCGTCGCACTCGCTGGCTGTGTGGCACCGGCGTACAGCGTCCCCGTGACGGTGACGAACGACACGGACGCGGGGCTGTCGACGCGGGTGTCGCTCGCCGAACGGGAGTTTCTCGACGGCGACAGCGACGAGTGGCGACTCGACCTCGACGCGGGCGAGACGGTCGAGCGGTCGCTCGACGGCGGTGGAAAACCGAGCGACCGGTTCCGGCTGGTGGTCGACCCGACCGGCCGCGAGCAGGTCCGCTCGACGCTCCGGAACCCCCTCTCTGTCGCTGTCGTCATCGACGAGGACCGAATCCACGTGACCGTCGAGAAGTACAGCGACGAGGTGGAGACCCAGGCGTCCGTCTCCACCGTCGACCGCCGTTGAGGCGGCGACGGCGACCATCGTGGTTCCAGTACGTCTGGCCGATGTTCCTCTGGTAGAACGGCCGGTGTGCCGCCGGGAGACCGCCGACGCGCGGTCGGCGTTCGCTGGCGGCTCACGCGGAGTGTAGTGGGTTCCGTCCGGCACGGACCCACAAAGATGCGATACGGTTTTCCCACGTCCAACTGAATTTCGAGCAAATGCTTCACCGACGATATCTCCGCGAGCACCCGGAGACGGTCCGCGAGAGCCTCGCGAACCGCGGCTACGACGACGTCGACCTGGATCACGTCCTCGCCGTCGACGAGGAGTGGCGTGAGCTGAAGGCCAGAGGCGACGACCTGCGCCACGAGCGCAACACGGTGTCGAGCAAGATCGGCCAGCTCAAAGCCGAGGGCAAGGACGACGAGGCCGACGAGGCCATCGCCCGCTCGCAGGAACTGAAGGAGGAGCTCCAAGACATCGAGACCCGCGCCGACGAACTCGAAGCCGAGTTGGAGGAGACGCTGCTCGAACTGCCGAACGTCCCCCACGAGAGCGTTCCCGTTGGTGCTGACGAGAGCGACAACGAGGAACTGCGTCGCCACGGCTTCGACGACCTGCGCGACCTGCCCGACGAGGTCACCCCGCACTTCGACATCGGCGAGGACCTCGACATCATCGACGAGGGCCGCGGCGCGAAGACGACCGGCTCGGGCTTCTACTTCCTGAAAGGCGAGGGCGCGATGCTGGAACACGCGCTCATCCAGTTCATGCTCGACGTCCACCGCGAACAGGATTACGTCGACATCTTCCCGCCGATTCCGGTCAAGACGACGTCGATGGTCGGCACCGGTCAGCTGCCGAAGTTCGCTGAGGACGCCTACCGCATCGGCGGCTCGGAGACCGAGGACTACGAGGACGACGACCTCTGGCTCTGCCCCACGGCGGAGGTCCCGGTCACGAACATGTACGCCGACGACATCCTCCTGAAGGACGACCTTCCCCTCAAACATCAGGCCTACACACCGAACTTCCGGCGCGAAGCCGGGGAACACGGGACCGAGACGCGCGGCATCGTCCGCGTCCACCAGTTCAACAAGGTCGAACTCGTCAACTTCGTCGAACCCGACGAGTCGTACGACCGCCTCGAAGCCCTGCTCGACGAAGCAACCGAAGTCCTCGAACGACTCGGTCTCCCGTACCGTGTGCTCAACCTCTGTACGGGTGACCTGACCTTCTCGTCGGCGAAGACCTACGACATCGAGGTCTGGGCACCCGGCACGGAGTCGGACGAGGGGCCCGAAGCGGGCGGCCGCTGGCTCGAAGTCTCGTCGGCCTCGAACTTCGAGGACTTCCAGGCGCGTCGCGCCGGGCTGCGCTACCGGCCGGAACGCCACGAGTCGACGGAGTATCTCCACACGCTCAACGCGTCGGGGACGGCCGTCGGCCGTGTGATGGTCGCGCTGCTCGAATACTACCAGAACGAGGACGGTACCGTCGACGTGCCCGAGCCGCTCCAGCCCTACATGGGCGGCCGCGAGGTCATCGAGGGCCACGAACCCGTCGGCGAAGCCGCCGTCGGTGCGGGCAAGAAGGACTGAGACGGCGGCCGGCGGAGCGGAGTTCCGACTCGGCGGACAACCGGTTTTTCGACGTATAACGGACGAGAGAGCCGATAGCTCACCGTTCCCACCGATGGGACTATGAGAGAGTATCACGAATATACATGTATGACTACGAAGCGTGACACGGTCGGACGGGTGGTGATGGTCGTCGTAGGTGCGACGCTCGTAGTGACGGTGTTCGCGGGCATCGTCGGTGCCGTCTGGCGGTTGGCACTCTGGCAGACGATGCACGGGCCGCACGGTGCGACGGCGATGCAGGGCGGGACGTTCGCGGGGCCGGGGTTCGAGATGGGGTTCGGCGTGCCGCTGTCGGCGGTCGTCGCGTGGGCGGTGCTCGTCGGTGTCGCGGTCGCGGTCGGCTTTCTGGTCATCGACCGGGTCGGGCGCGACCAGTCGATAGACGGTTTCGAGACGGTCGACGGGGACGGACGCTAACTGGTGGGACTAACGCTGACCGGTGGAAGGGACGTTGACTGGTGGGACTAACGCTAACGGCTAGAACCGACGACAGTCAGTCGGTGTACGTCCGGAGTTCGGCGATTCGGCCGTCTTCGAACTGGAACACGTCGACGAAGCCGGTCAGTTCGGCACCGCCGTTCGTGCAGAGCCGTCCCCTGACGGCGAGTTCCGCGGGGTCGTCGGCCGTGAGGTCTCCGTCGTCGTCCCGGTAGACGACGTCGATCTCGTGGGACGTATCCTCGTGCGGCCGGTCTTCCTGCATGAAGTCGATGAACGCGCGACGGCTCGTAAAGGAGCGGTCGGGGCGCGTCTGCTCGAATTCGGGGTCGAGAAGGACCAACAGCGCGTCGTAGTCGCCGTCGTCGAGCGCGTCGTAGTACGAGTGAACGGCTTCGAGGTGACCCATACCACAACTCACGCAATCCTCCCTCTTGGCTTTCACCCACGAACCGACCGCTTTTGACCCGGCGCGACCTTCGCTCACCCGTGGAGCTGCACATCCGCTACGAGGGCGACGACGACCCCGACAAGTGCACGGCGCGCCGCCTCGCGAAGTTCGACCTCGCCGAGCTACACCGCTCGCACCGCGCGACGCCCTACGGCGTCGTGTTGAACCCCCACGCCGAGCAGGCGCTGTCACCCGCCGACAGGACGGAGACGCTCGTCGCGCTCGACTGCTCGTGGGAGTCCGCGGGCGAGGCACGCTTCTCGCTGCCGGGCGAGCACCGCGCGCTGCCCTATCTCGTCGCCGCCAACCCGGTCAACTTCGGCCGACCGATGAAGCTGACGACCGTCGAGGCGATGGCCGCGGCACTCGCCATCTTCGGCGAGTGGGAGCAGGCCGAGGAGATCCTCTCGAAGTTCACCTGGGGACACACCTTCTTGGAGATGAACGAGGAGCCGCTGCGACGCTATTCGGAGTGTGCGGACTCGACGGCGGTCGTCGAGATCCAACAGGAGTATCTCGACCGCGGGCAGTGAGCGGTCCGTCGCCCGAGAGTGTCGTCGAACCATAGAGTTACCTGCGGACCCGTCGTCGTGTGAACTATGTCCTCCACCAGCGAAAAGGTCACCTCGCGGCTGACCGCCGGACTCGACGGCTGGAACCATCCGCTTCGGATGGCCGCGTCGACGCCGCTTTTCGTCGTCGCCGGTGCCGTCGGCAGCATCCTGTTTCAGACGGAACTCGTCCACTACGGCTACACCATCCGGTTCAACGGCGCGGTGACCGTCTTCTTCGTGATGACGGCACTCGTCGGCGGACTGGTCCTGTTGGCCGCATTCGACTGACTCAGCCCTTTATCCAGCCGCCGAGCGCGCCAGCGACGGCACTGTCGACGGCGAAGACGACGGTCAGGAAGACGCCGACGAGGAGCACGCCCGCGCCGCCGAGGAACGCCCCGAGCGGCCCGCCCGCGAGACCCAAGGTCCCGCCGACGACCGCGAAGAGCAGCGTCAACACGACGCCCGTGATGGAGCCTGCCAGCAGGCCGTGCCACGCGCCGCTGCCGAGTCCGCCGCCAGCGAGATAGCCCGCAGCGAAGCCGCCGACGAGACCCGCGCCGATCTGTCCGAACAGGGGAAGCTGAAGCCCGATCGCGCCGACGACGAGGAGGACCACGAAGCCGACGGCAACTGCACGCCAGTTGGTCATAGTCGAGCGTAGGCGACGCGGCGGATTAAGTCGTATGGCAGAGTGGAGAACCGCATTGGCGCGTGGCTTCGCGGCCTTCCATGGCCGCGAGCCACTCGCGCGAGGGATGGCTGAGCGAGTGAAACGAGCGAAGGAGTCGGCTGGGGAGGGTGTGGCTGTGCGGTTGGGTGTCCTCGTGAGCGAAGCGAACGAGGGCTTGGAAGAGCTTGCTCTTCCAGTGGGACTGAAAGGGGACGTGTGCTCGACGAATCTCGATGCCGCAAGCACCGCAGCGAAGCGAGGAGCGCGGAGGTAGCGCGGGAGTCGAGAACGCGTGGGCTTTCGAAGAGTTCTGGAGGTAAGTATCAAGATAGAAACGAAACCCGCGGAGCCACTACGAAAGACGCAGTCGACAGCGACTACTTCACGAACTTCAGCAGGTCGTCGCGCTTCGCCTCGTGGAAGTGGTGTCTGAGTGCTTCCTTCAGCGGCTCCAACTGGCCGCGTTTCGCCACGATGGGGGCGATGGTGTCGCCCTTCCACTGTTCCCACGGCGGGTAGAGACCGAGGCGGTCACAGAGGTCGTTCAGCCGCTCGTCTCTGTCGTCGACCTTGTCCATCTTGTTGACGGCGACGACCGTCGGAATTCCCAGCTCTTCGAGGAAGTAGAACATCTCGACGTCGTGGGGAATCGAGTCCTCGCCCGTGTGGCGGTCGATGATGTCGACGACGCTCTTGCCGTCGACGACGAGCACGCCCACGAGAATCTTGTCGGCGTGCTCCTCGATGTAGCGGACGATGTCGGTCTTGATGGCCTCGCGACGCTCTTCCTCGACGCCGGACATGAAGCCGAAGCCGGGGAGATCAGAGAACATGAAACTCTCGCCAGCCCAGTCGAAGTGGTTGGGCTCGCGGGTCACGCCCGGCTTCTTGCCCGTGTTGAACTTGCTGTGGCCGGTCAACTCGCGCATCAGCGTCGACTTGCCGACGTTGGAGCGCCCGACGAAGACGACCTCTGCGTCGCGCTTGGGGCGGTTTTCGAACATACCGACCTTACTCGGGCGGGTCGGTTAACCCTGGCGAGAGCCGTCGGTGTCCGAGGGAACGCCGACGGAACACAGCGACGAGAGGGTAATTCGTCTATGAAAGTATTTATAAATGAAACCGGACGAGTACCGGTACTACTTGTGATGTCTCGTTCTCACGGACAGTCGAGAGAGGAGCCACCGGACTCGGAGGGGCAAGAGGCCGACGACGTCTACCGTATTCTGAGTAACCGTCGGCGACGGTACACGCTTCGGTATCTCCTCGCGCACGGGACCGCCGAGGTCCGGACGCTCGCCGAACAGATCGCGGCGTGGGAACACGACGTCGACCCGAACGAGGTCAGTTACGACCAGCGGCGAAGCGTCTACAACTCGCTGCAACAGTCGCATCTCCCGAAACTGCAGGCGGTGAACCTCGTCGCGTTCGACAAACGGGCGGGGACGGTCGAACTCGCCGAGGACGGGTCGGAGGTGCAGTCGTATCTCGGCCCGCTGACGCACCGACAGCCGTCGTTGCAGCGTCGGTATCTCCTCGTCGGTGGGTTCTGGCTGGTGGCACTCCCCGCTCTGTCGCTCTTCTATCCGGGTCCGACGGTCGCCGAGACGGTCCCGCTGTTCGGCGTCGTCGCGCTCTCGGTGCTGTGGGTCACGCTCGTCCACCGGTTCGAACTCGACACCGTCGCTGGCGAGAACGCGACGTCGAACGGCGACTGAGTCCGTCGAACGAAAGGGATGGGTGGTGGCTGAACCGGCCACCGAATGGGAAGGAAACACGAGACGCTGAGCGTCCCGAGTCGGTCGACGACGCCGCGTACACAGGCGGTTCGGACTGAACCAGGGGAGAGTGACAGCGGCCTCCACCGCGCAGCTGTGTCGTCGAGAGGGGTCACAGCCACACGAGAGGCGTTCTGTGTGCGGTCTACCGAGGGTAGTGCGTCGTTGGACGGACAGCGGCTGTCGTCCGTCGACAGCGTCTACTGACCTCCCAGCTACCTAAACATGAGTTCGATGCTGGGACCCGACCGGACCGAGGAGTCTCGATAGCGACGGGACGAAAGAGCCGGGATGCCACGAGCCGAACGGTCCGCCCCCGCGACACGCCGGGAGAGAGGGGAAGCGAGTCGCGAGTAGACCCGCCGTCGACGGCGGGTCTCGGACGGACCGGCCACCGTCGGACACGGGCCGTCACAGCGACGGCGTCCAACGGCGACGTGGCTCGTCAACCGGCCACCGGGTCGTAGCCAGCTGCCGACAGCGGGGAGACGGAGCGAACGACCCTATACATCAGCCCGATGCGGCCACCGCAACGATCCGATGCGGTTGGCAAACTGACTCGATAGGCGGCTGTGGTCGCCGAGCGTCGAGCGGACCCCGAGAGCCGCAGTGCTTTCCCCGGACGCACGCCAACCGCGGCCATGGACAAACAGACGCTCCGTGAGCGGATCTGGGGCGGCCTGGAGGACTCGGGCGAGGCCCGCTTTCCCTTCCCGCCGCACGGCCGCATCCCGAACTTCGCCGGAGCCGACGAGGCCTGCGACCGCCTCGCCGCGACCGACGAGTGGGCCGCCGCCGACGTCGTCAAGGCGAACCCCGACGCCCCGCAGCTGCCCGTCCGGCGGCGTGCGCTCCACGAGGGGAAGGTGGTCTACATGGCCCAGCCGCGGCTCCGCAGCGAGCGGCCGTTCATGAAACTCGACCCAGGGGTCATCGCCCCCGAAGACCTCGACGCCGCGGCGACGGTGTCGAAGATGGACGGCTACGCCGAACCGGTCGGTCCCGACGCGGTCCCCCACGTCGACCTCGTCGTCTCCGGCAGCGTCGCCGTCACCGAGGCAGGCGGCCGCGTCGGCAAGGGCGAGGGCTACAGCGACCTGGAGTTCGCCGTCCTGTCGGAGTTGGGTGCGGTCGACGACGAGACGACCGTGGCGACGTCCGTCCACGAACTGCAAGTGGTCGACGAGGCCGACGCGCCCGAGCCCGCAGCCCACGACGTACCGATGGACCTCGTCGCCACGCCCGAGCGGCTAATCCGGACCGACTCACCCTTCGGGCGGCCGACCGGCATCGACTGGGACGTCCTCGACGAAGAACGGCTGGACGAGATTCCCGTCCTGCAGCGGTTCGCCCCCTGAGTGGCTGCGGGCGACGACACCGAACCGTCACGTGCCAGAGGTATTTTCTCCCCGCCGAGTGAGAGGCGAGTGTGCGACTCGTTCAGGTGATGATTCCGGCCGGCAAGCGCGAGACCGTCCTCGCCGTCCTCGACGACGAGGGCATCGACTACGCCCTGACCGACGAGGTCAGTGGCCGCGAATACACCGCCGTCGTCAGCTTTCCGCTCCCCACGGCGGCCGTCGAGCCGATCCTCGAATCGCTCCGGGAGGCGGGTATCGAGCGCGACGCCTACACCGTCGTCCTCGACGCCGAGACGGTCGTCTCGCGGCGGTTCGAGCAGCTCGAAGACCGCTACGAGGAGTCCGAGGAGGGCAACGGCGACCGCATCGCCCGCGAGGAACTGGTCGCCCGGGCGAAGGACCTCGCCCCACAGCTCTCGACGTTCGTCGTCATGACGGCCATCAGTGCCGTCGTCGCCACCGCCGGTCTCCTCTTGGACTCTCCGGCCGTCGTCGTCGGCTCGATGGTCATCGCGCCGCTCATCGGCCCGGCGATGGCGACGAGCGTCGGCTCCGTCCTCGACGACACGGAGCTGTTCGTCCGCGGCGTCCGCCTCCAGGTACTCGGGGGCGTCCTCGCCGTCGTCAGCGCGGGGCTGTTCGCCGTCGTCCTCAGAGTGACCGGGACCATCCCGCTGACGGCCACGGAGGTGTTCGCCATCGGCGAGGTGCGCGAACGGCTCTCCCCGGACGTGCTCTCCTTGGCCGTCGCGCTCGGCGCGGGCGTCGCAGGCGCGCTCAGCCTCTCGACCGGCGTCTCCTCGGCACTCGTCGGCGTCATGATCGCGGCCGCGCTCGTCCCGCCGACGGCCGTCGTCGGCATCGGTCTCGCCTGGGGTCAGCCCGACGCGGTGCTCGGCGCGGCACTGCTCGTCGTGGTCAACTTCCTCTCGATCAACCTCGCCGCGCTCGCGGTCCTGAGCTACCAGGGCTACCAGCCGTTCCACTGGTTCCAGCGCGACGAGGCGACGGTGTCGACGGGCCGCCGTATCGCCGTCCTCGGCGTCGTGCTCCTCGTCCTCTCGGGCTTCCTCGGCGGCATCACCCTCACCACGCTCCAGGCGGCACAGTTCGAGGACAACACCCGCGAAACCGCTCGGATCGTCGGTGCCGACGCGGGCGTCGAGTATCTCTCGATGGACGTGACCTACGCCGACTTCCCGGTTCGACAGCCCGAGGAGGTGACGATCACCTACGGCTACCCGCCCGACGCCACGCCGCCGTCGACCGTGTCGACGCTGGAGACGCGGCTCAACGAGGAGTACGAACCGCCGTTCGGCGTCGGCGCGGACCACCACATCGCGGTAGAGGTCCGGTACGTCCCCGTCGAGCGAAGCGGGGCGACGGAACCGACGTCGGTCCGGGCCGTCGACGACTCTGCCGTGGGACGGCTCGCGCCGACCGTCTCGCGTGCAAACACGCAGACGGCGGGATAGGTCAAATCAGTCTTTGCGCTTAGCGCGGCTTGAATAGCTCAGCGAGCGTCTTGTCTCCTATGCGACCCTTACTTCCCCTCACGCTGGTGGCGATGCTACTCGTCGCGGGCTGTGCAGGTCCGTTGCAGACAGACGGCGGCGTCGGTGCCGCCGAGACCGAAACCGGCCCGAGCATCTCCGTCTCCGGCACGGGCACCGCCTCCGCCGACGCCGACCTCGCGGTGGTCCGCGTCTCGATCACCGCGCTCGAAGCCGACGCCGAGACCGCCCGGAACCGAGTCGCCGAGGACTCCCAGGCCATGTTCGACGCCCTGACCGACGTCGGCGTCGACACCGACGAGGCCGTCACGACCGCGGGCTTCCGCATCTCGCCGGAGTACAACTACCGCGAGGATGGCCGTGAACTGCTCGGCTACCGCGCCGTCCACAGCTACCAGATCGAAGTCGCCCCCGACGAGGCTGGCAGCGTCGTCGACGCCGCCGTCGGAGCCGTCTCCACGTCCGGCGAGGGTGGCATCGTCGTCGACGGCATCCAGTACACGCTGACCGACGAGACCCGCGCCGAGGTCCGCGCCGAAGCGCTCGAAGCCGCCGTCGACGCCGCCCGCGCCGACGCCGACACCGTCGCCAGCGCGGCCGGTGTGAGCGTCACGGGCGTCCGCACCATCTCGACGGGTGGCGACTACGCCCCCTACCCGCGGTTCGCGGCCGAGTCCGCTGACGGCGGCGCGGCGACCGTCCTCCAGCCCGGCCCGGTCGAGGTGACCGCCACCGTCTCCATCACCTACGAGGTCCAGTAGGCCGAGACGCAGTAACACTTCCCCGCTGACGCTCGACACATCACCCTCCGTTCACCCGTTCATTCTCACCCCACGGTCGATGACCGACTCCCTCCCCCCGAGCAGACGCTCCTTCCCGAACAGACTCGGTAGACTCGACGGGAGTCGCGAGACCGCCACCCCCACCCATCCAGACGGCCGATTCGCTTTTCAGCCAGCGCGGTGGCTCTCGACACGATGGCTCTCGGCCGAGATACCCTCCTCTTCGCACTGCTCGTTATGCTGTTCAGTGGATTCGGACTCGCAAACGAGACAGTTCCGTACGATGTCGCGTGGCTGCTGACGTTACTCGCACTCTTGGCCGGCTTGCTGGGCTTCTTGCAAGCTGTGAGAGAAGGCGTCCGCGACTAGCTCTACTCCTGTCGCGACGGCGGGATGTCCGGCTCGAAGCCGACCGCTTCCACGGCCAAGTCCAGCACGCCGTCGACGTTCTCGCCCTCGGTGACACTCATGTAGGCGTCGGCGTCGACGTCGCGCGAACGGTCCGACTTGTTACAGATGGTCAAGACGGGGATGTCGCGCTCGGCGAACCGCTTCTCGACGGCGTCGCGCAGTTCCAGTTGTGCCTCCAGCGGATAGCCGCAGTCGCCGCTCGGGTCGACGAAGAACAGGACCGTGTCGGCGAGATGCTCGATGGCACTGACGGCCTGTCGCTCGATGTCGTTACGTTCGTCCTCGGGACGGTCGAGCAGGCCGGGGGTGTCGATGATCTGGTAGCGGATGCGGTCGCGCTCGAAGTGGCCGATCTGGACGCCCTTCGTCGTGAAGGGGTACTCGGCGATCTCGTTCGAGGCGCGGGTGATCGCGTTGACGAACGAGGACTTGCCGACGTTGGGGTAGCCCGCGACGACGATGGCCGGTTCGTCCGGCCGGATGTCGGGCAGGTTCTTCAGCGCGTCACGCGCCTCGCCGATGCGGAGCAGGTCGTCTTCGACCTCCTCGACGATGTCGGCCATCCGGGCGAACGCCTGTTTGCGGTGTTTGCGACCCGTGTCGAGGTTCGAATTGCGGAGCTTCGACTGGTATTCGCTACGAATCTCCGGAATCTGGCGGCTCGCCCACATCACTTCGGAGAGGCTCTTGCGGACCTCGTCGACGTCGACGATGGCGTCGGCGAGTTCGTAGTAGAACGGGTCAACAGTGCCGAAGTCGGGCCACGCGACGGCGACGTTCTCCAGGTTGTCCGAGAGGATGTTCGCCGCGGTGATGAGCATCGACTCCTGGGCTTCGAGGCCACTCTTGGCCCGTCCGGCCCGCGACGCCCGCGAGAACGCCTTGTCGATGAGCTCCTCCGACCGGGGCGTGGTCGGTAGGTTCTCGAAAATCATATTCACTCTTTCAGCAGCCGAGCCTAAAAGGCCGTTCGTTTGCGATTCGGCCGATTTCGTGCGGGACGGTGGCGTGCGCCGTCGTCGCACTCCGGGGTGTGAGCCGGATCGAAGTCGGGGTCAGACGACCCGGTTGAGCGGCTCATCGCCCGACGCGAGCCGCTCGACGTTCTCGCGGACCAACCCGGCGATGTCGCGGTAGTAGTCGCGGGTGCCGGCCCCCGAGTGTGGGGTGACGATGACCTCCTCGTGGTCCCACAGCGGCGATTCTGGGGGGAGGGGTTCGGTCTCGAAGACGTCCAAGGCTGCACCGGAAACGGACCCCTGTTGGAGGGCGTCGACCAGGGCCGGTTCGTCGACCACGGCCCCACGGGCCACGTTGACGAGGTATGCGTCCTCGCGCATCGTCTCGAACTCGGACGTCGAGAACAACCCCTCCGTTTCCGGTGTAAGCGGCGTTGCGAGCGCGACGAACCGCGCGTCGGCGATGGCCGCGTGGAGGTTCTCCGTCGAGTAGACCTCGCGGACGCCGGGGACCGGCTCGCCGGAGCGACGGACGCCGACGACGTCCATCCCGAGTCCCGAGGCTCGTTCGACGATGCCCCGGCCGAGCGTGCCGAGACCGACGACGCAGAGCCGCTCGCCGTCGAGCGTGAAGAAGTCGGCGTAGTCGAGGTCGCGCCACTCGCGGTCGGCCTGCGCGTCGCGGAAGACGTGGAGCCGCCGGGCGAAGGCGAGCATATAGCCCGCGACGGTCTCGCCGATGGTCGTCCCGTGGATGCCGGTGCTGTTGGTGAGGATGGTGTGTTCGGACTCGTAGGCGTCGACGTCGAAGGCGTCGTAGCCCGCGCGGATGCAGTGGACCCAGCCGGCGTCGTGGAACTCCGGGCGGGGGCTGAACGTCGCCACGGCGTCGCCGTCGCCGAGGTCGGCACCGTCGCCGACGCGCTCGACCGGGATCGCGAGGTCGGCGAGCGCGTCGACGAGGAGTTCGGGCGGGAACGCGATGCCGACGGAGTCGTGGACAGCGAGGCGGTCGGGAGTCATGCGAGCGAGTGTGTCGAGGAGCGTCAAGGCGGTTGCGACTCGGGAAAGAGAGAGACGCGTCGCTCAGCGTGCTGATGAATCAGGTGCAGACGCCGTCGTTACAGTAGATGGTGGCTCAGTTGTAACTTATCATCACAAGGGGCTAAGTGGGGGTAACTGTCTTCATCGCCACCGTCTTTTCGTAGCGCGCTATGGTTGAAGAATCCCTCGCTTTCTCGGGGACCTGAAACAGTCTACCACTCCGGTCGCAGTGGTTCGCGTTCGGTTCGTATCTGGGTTGGAGGTTACAGCTATTCGTCCCACTCGGCGAACCGTCGGTGCTCGTCGGCGACGGCGGCCACGGCCGCCGAATCGAGCACGCCGTCCTCGGTCACGACGCCGGTCAGGAGGTCCGCGGGTGTCCGGTCGAACGTCGGGTTCAGCACGTCGAGACCGCTCTCACCCTCGTAGAGCGCGTCGCGCTCGCCGAACTCGGGGTGGAAGTCGTCGTTCGGGGAAACCTTGTCGCGGGCGGTGACGACGTAGAGCGGAACCCCATCGCGAGCAGCGGCCAGCGCGAGCAGTCGCGTCCCGACCTTGTTGGCGACGGAGCCGTCCGAGAAGAGGGTGTCCGCGCCGACGACGGCGGCGTCGACGTCGCGCTCGGCGAGAGCGTAGCCCATCGCGGCGTCAGTGACGAGCGTCACTGTGGTCCCTGCGTCGGCGAGTTCCTCGGCCACGGCGACACCCTCGCAGGCGGGCCGCGACTCGGCGACGACGACTTCAGGGACTTCGGCGAGCGCGGCCGTGACCGTCCCCGAGCGCGAGAGCGTCACGACCGTCTCCGCTTCTGTCTCCGACAGCAGCTCGGCCGCGTTTCTCGCTGCCGTCTCGTCGGCGCGGACCGCGTCGTCGACAGCCGTGGCAGCACGCTCGGAGACCGCTTCGGGAGTGCGGTCGGCGTCGCTCGCATCGCTCAGCACGCGGTTGACGCGGTTCGCCAGGGCTGCCATGCTCGGGCGAGCCTCGCGAAGGTTGCGGGCGACGGCAGCCACGTCGGCCCAGTCGTCGGCGAGGACGCCGCGGTCCCGCAGGACTTCGAGTGCACGGACGGAAACGTACGCCGAACCGTGACGCTGGTCGCCGCGGACGGTCTCGACGCTCGGTGCGACGGCCTCGTACGCTTGCCAGAGACCGGGGACGGTCTCGCGGGTCCGCATCGCGGGGGCGTGGACCCATTCGGTCGCGGTGAGTTCCTCGTTCGTCTCGATACTCTCGTCCACGGCGTCGAACAGGAACGGATGAACCGTCCACTCGCGGTCGCCGTCGACGATGGTGACAGTACTGCCCGCGCGGACGAGCGTCGCGTCGGTGACGCCGACCTCCTCGCGGAGTTCGCGGCGGGCGTCGTCGAGCGCGTCGGCCGGGTCGCCCTCGACGTAGCCGGAGACGCCGCCCCAGAGACCCTGGTACGTCCCGACAGCGTCGCTGCGGCGGACGAGGAGGAGGCGACCGCGGTCGCGGAGGAAGGCGGTGACGACGTGTGTCATAGCCGACCGTTCGGTCCCGAGCGACAACGGTGTTGTGACGCCGTAACGGACACCGGTTCGCTTCGCCACCTTCGGCGGCCTTTTCACCGCAGACCACACATCGCTCGTATGGAACTGTTCGCCGTCCCCGACCTCCCGGAGATTCAGCCGGGAGACGACATCGCGGCACTCGTCCGCGAGCGGGTCGACCTCCGCGCCGACGACGTGGTCTGCGTCGCCTCCACCATCGTCTCGAAGGCGGAAGGGCGACACGCGAACCTGGAGGACTTCCCGGCCGGGCCGCGGGCGAACGAACTCGCCGCCCGCCTCGGCGACATCAGCGGGGAGGAGAAGGACCCGCGGTTCGCCCAGGCCGTCCTCGAAGAGAGCACCGAGATAATCATGGAGGCCCCGTTCCTCCTCACCGAGACGCGGTTCGGCCACATCGGCGTCAACGCGGGCATCGACCGCTCGAACGTCCCCGGCGCGGACCTGCTTCTCCTCCCGAAACGCCCCTCGGAGAGCGCCGAGCGAATTCGTCAAGAACTCGACGCCGACCAGGTCGTCGTCACCGACACCTGCGGGCGACCGTTCCGCCACGGCCAGCGCGGCGTCGCCATCGGCTGGGCGGGCATCCACGCCAGCCGCGACTGGCGGGGCGAACCCGACCGCGACGGCCGCGAACTCGGCGTGACGGTCCAGAGCGTCGTCGACGAACTGGCCGCCGCGGCCAACCTCGTCGCCGGCGAGGGCGCGGGTGGCACGCCCGTCGTCGTCGTCCGCGACTTCGAATTCGGTGACCATGCGGGCAGCGACAACCACTTCCGCGACGTGGAGAGCGACTTCGTGCGACAGGCACTGCGACAATGGAGCTTCGACCACTGATGTTCGGCATCGAACTCACCCCGGAACACTCGGTATCGCGCATGACTGACCTCGGCGTGCAGGCCGAAGAAGCGGGGTACGACACGGTCTTCACGAGCTGTCACTACAACAACCGCGACCCCTTCGCGGTCCTGACGAGTATCGCCGCCGCGACTGACGAGATTCGACTGGGACCGGGCGTCGCCAACCCCTACGAGACGCATCCCGTCACACTCGCCTCGAAGGTGGCCACGCTCGCGGAAACGAGCGAGGGCCGCGCCGTCTTCGGCATCGGGCCGGGCGACCCTTCGACGCTCCGCAATCTCGGTCTCGCCGACCAGCGCGGCCTCCGGCCGGTCATCGAGGCGTTCAAAACCGCCCAAAAACTGTGGGCGGGCGAGCGCGTCGACAACGAGGGAACCTTCGACGCCCACGAGGCGGGGCTGAACTACGACCCGCCGGGCGACATCCCGGTCTACGTCGGCGGCGAGGGACCGCATATGTGCCGGATGGCGGGCAAGCACGCCGACGGCCTGCTGTTCAACGGCTCGCACCCCGACGACCTCGCGTGGGCCCGCGAGCAGGTCGAAAAGGGGAAAGAAGACCGCCTGAGCCACCTCGGAGACTTCGACCTCGCGGCCTACGCCTCGGTCAGCGTGAGCGAGGACTACGACGCGGCACGCGAGGCCGCCCGGCCGCCGGTGGCGTTCATCGCGGCCGGTGCCGCGCCGCCCGTGCTCACCCGGCACGGCATCGACGAGGAGGTGGCAAGCGACATCGGCGACGAGATCAGTGCCGGGAACTTCTCCGAGGCGTTCGACCTCGTGACGCCCGCGATGGTCGACGCGTTCTGTATGGCGGGCACTGTCGAGGAAGTGAGTGAGCGGATGAATGCGGTGTTAGAACACGCGGACAGTCTCGTGGTCGGGTCGCCGCTGGGTCCCGACCTCGACGAGGCGATTACTCTTGCTGCGGCGGCTGGCCGGTCTCGAAGCTGAACGTGCCCGAGAAGAGGTCGGCGACGGCACCGAGAACCGCGTAGCCGAAGTACGCCGAGGCGACGCCGATGAAGATGCTCCCCGAGATGATAGAGACGATGGAGAGCGGGTCGCCGCCGATGATGACGTTCGAGAGGAACGTCTGAATCAGTTCGACGATGCTCGTGAGCAACATGACGATGAACTCCGTGACGCTAACCATACTCGGTCTTGGGAGTAGGGGTACTTGTGTGTTCAGGGTTCCCGTGGCGCGCCGGTGCAGTCGCCACGGCTAAGACGCGTGGCCGACAGACTCGGCCATGAGCAGAGACAGTTCGCTGGGTGACTTCGTCGGCGGGGACGCGTCCGAGTCGCCAACGGCGGAGGCCGACGAGGAACCGGGGCGAGCCGAGGACCCCAAGTCACAAGAAGGCGAGAGCGACGGCACGGTCGAGACCGACACGGTCGACCCCGCCACGCCGACCTACCGCTTCGACCCTGACGGCGCGGCGTGCGACGAGTGCGGCGAGAGCGTGGAAAAACGCTGGCACGACGACGGGCAGTTCGTCTGTGCCGACTGCAAAGACTGGTAGTTACTCCGAGTCGTCGCGGCCGTTCGTGTCGTCGTCTTCGTCCGTCTTCGTCTTCCGGCCCTTCCCCATCTCCTTGCGAATCGTCGAGAGTTCGTCCTCGATCTCGTCGTCCGTGCGCAGCTGGTCGATCTCGGCGTCGAGGTCCTCGTCGTCGTCGAAGACGCCGCGTTCTTCGAGTTCTTCGAGTGCCGCCGCGCGAGCCTCGCGTTCGTCGATGTCGTCGGCCGCGGCCTCCGCGTAGCGGCCAGCCTCGCCCGAGGCGACGCCGCCCTTCGTGGCGAGGTCGGCGCGAGCGGCCTGCTCGCGGGCCGCCGCCTGCGCGCGCTTGGCCCGGTAGTGGTCGACGCGGCGTTCCAGTTCCTCGCTGCGTTCGATGAGTTCCTCTTGGGCGTCGGCGAGCTCCGAAACCTGCTCGTCGAGCGATTCGAGGTCGTTCAACTCACGCTGTTTCTTCCGCAGGACCTCGCGGGCGAGGTCCTCGCGGCCCGCAGCGACGGCCTCGCGGGCCTGCTCGTTGCGTTCCTCGATCTTCTCTTGGAGGCTGTCGCGTCGCTTTTCGAGGCGTTTCTTCTCGGTCACGAGGTCGAGGATGGCCTCCTTGACGCGTTTCAGTTCGTCGCGGAGCTGTTCGACGGCGTAGTCGGCACTCTCGTTTTCGTCTTCCAGCCGGTCGAGGAGGGCGTTCACGCGGGTGTTCAACAGGTCCGACGTCCGGTCAGTGAGACCCATAACCGGACATAGACGCCGCGGAACTTAAGCAGTCGTCCGGGTGCTCGGACTGCGCGGCCATCCAGCCGCGCTGGTCAATCTCGGACGACACGGCCATCCAGCCGTGTCGGTCGCTAGCTCCGCCCGAAGCCCGACGCCAGCGTCTCCTCCTCGATGGAGAGCACCGTCGGCCGACCGTGCGGGCAGGCGAAGGGCTGTTCGCACTCGCCGAGTCGGCCCAGCAGTTCCTCGGCCGTCTCGGCGTCGAGCGTGTCGCCCGCCTTCAGCGACGGATGACAGGCGAGGTCCTTCAGCAGTTCGTCGCGGGCGTCGGCGGGGTCGTCGCCAGCACGGAGTGCGTCGAGAGCGTCGTGGAACGCCGACGCGTCGGCGACGCGGCCGAGCGGAGCCGGGAGACCTGTGAGTCGGTAGGTTCCCCCGCCAAAGCTCGAAAAGTCGAAGCCGAGCTTCGCGAGCAGTTCCCGATTATGGTCAGCGACGGCGGCCTCGCTCGGCGACAGCGACACGGTCTCTGCGGGGTCGACGAGCGCGGCTTCGACGGGCGAGTCGGCGAGTGCCCGCTGCAGACGCTCGTAGTTGATGCGCTCGTGGGCGGCGTGTTGGTCGACGACGAGCAGGTCGTCGTCGGCCTCACAGAGCAGATAGAGTTCCCGGAACTGGCCGATGACGGTGACCTCGTCGAACAGGGAGTCGCCGTCGACGCGTTCCAGCGTCGTCTCGAGGTCCATCGCCACCTCGCCGCTCTGCCGGAGGTCCGCCGTCGTCACCGCCTCGTGGACCGCCTCTTCGACGGCCGACTCCACGGCGTCGCCGTCGAGGAACGCCACCTCGTCCTTCGAGGGATGGACGTTGGCGTCGACCAGCTGGGGCGAGAGCGACACCGAGACGACGGCGATGGGTTCGCGTCCCTGGGGAAGCAGCGTGCCGTAGCCCGAGACGACCGCGCGTTTCAGTCCCGCGTTGCCGACGGTCCGGCCGTTGACGGCGACGTGGACGTGGTCCCGACGCGAACGCGTGACTGAGGGGTAGACGAGCAGGCCGTCGACAGTGAGGGAGTGGTCGTCGCCGTCGACGGAGACGGCCGTCTCGTGGGCGAACGTGGTGCTCTGGCCCGCGACGGTCCGGTCGTAGACGCCGAGGACGGCGTCCGTGTAGCTGCCCGACCCCGGCGTCGAGAAGACCTCCCGGCCGTCGTGACGCAGCCGGAACCGGACGTCGGGGTGGAGGAGTGCGTAGCGAGAGACGACGTCGCTGACGCGGCCGAACTCGGCCTGTGTGCTCGAAAGCGACTTGCGCCGGGCGGGTCGGTTGTGAAAGAGGTCGCGGACCTCGACGGTCGTCCCGGTCGCGCGCCCCGCGGGCGACGTCGTCGTCTCGCCGCCCTCGACGAGCACGCGCGTTCCCCGCGGGCCGCCGTCGTTCGTCGTCACGTCGAGCGTCGCCACGGCAGCGATGCTCGGCAGTGCCTCCCCGCGGAAGCCGAGCGTCGAGACTCGTTCGAGGTCGCTGCTCTCGCCGAGTTTGCTCGTCGTGTGGTGGTCGACGGCGAGCGTGGCGTCCGCCTCGCTCATGCCGTGGCCGTCGTCTGCGACTTTCAGCATCGCTGTTCCGTCACCGTCGACCTCGACGCGGATGCTCTCCGCGCCCGCGTCGAGGCTGTTCTCGATCAACTCCTTCACGACGCTCGCCGGGCGTGTCACGACCTCGCCCGCGGCGATGCGTTCGACCGTCTCCGGCTCTAACTTCCTAACTGTCTCTGTCATCGAGTCTCCGTTTCAGGTCGTTCAGGCGGGTGAGTGCCTCCAGCGGCGTCGTCCGAGCGACGTCGATGCCGTCGAGTTCCGCGGCGATTTCGGCGAGTACGTCGTCGCGGGGGGTCGTCTCGGCGTCGGCACTCCTCTCCGCCGACTGGGTCTCGTCGGCCTCGACGGCCGCCTCGGAGCCGTTCGGGAGCGTCGTCTGCGTCACCTCGTGGCCGTTCGCCCGTAGTTGGCTCGCGGCGGGCTTGCCGCTTTCGCCTCGCTCGGCTGCTTCGGCGTCGACGAGGTCCTGCGACCGGCGGACGACGCGGTCGGGCACGCCCGCCATCTTGGCGACCTCGACGCCGTACGACGACGAGGAGGCTCCGCGTTCGACGCGGTGGAGGAACGTCACGTCGTCGCCGTCCTGACTGGCGGTGAAGTGCAGATTGAACACGCCCTCGCGCTCGTCGGCGACGGCCGTCAGCTCGTGGTAGTGCGTCGCGAAGAGCGTGTACGCGCCGACTTCGTCGTCGATAAATTCGGTCGTCGCCCGTGCGATGGCCCGGCCGTCGGCGGTCGACGTCCCGCGGCCGACCTCGTCGAGTAGGACGAGTGAGTCCGCGGTCGCGCCGTGGAGGATGTCGGTCAACTCGCTCATCTCGCGCATGAAGGTCGACTGGCCGCCCGCGATGTCGTCGCTCGCGCCGACCCGCGTGAAGACGCGGTCGACGACGGGCAGCGTCGCCGACTCCGCGGGGACGAAACTCCCCAGCTGGGCGAGGACGACGACCAACGCGACCTGCCGCATATACGTCGACTTCCCCGACATATTCGGCCCGGTGATGATCGCGATGTCACCCGCGTCGCCGCCGAGGCGGGTGTCGTTGGGGACGAAGGTCGGCTGGACGCGCTCGACGACGGGATGGCGGCCGCCCGTGATGTGGATGCCGCGTTCGTCGCTCTCCCCGTCGTGGAACTCGGGCCGGACGTAGTCGTTGTCGACGGCGACCACGGCCAAGGTCGCGAGCACGTCCAACTCGGCGAGCGCGGCGGCGAGTGCCTGCACACGGTCGGACTCGGCGGCGATGTCGCTTCGGACCTCGGTGAACAGCTCGTACTCCAGTTTGTCGGCACGCTCGGCGGCCCCGAGAATCTCGTCTTCCCGTTGTTTCAGTTCGGGCGTGTAGAACCGCTCGGAGTTCTTCAGCGTCTGGCGACGCTGGTAGTCGTCCGGCACCTGGTCGAGGTTGGGGTTCGTCACCTCGATGTAGTAGCCGTGGACCTGGTTGTAGCCGACGTCCAGCGAGTCGATGCCCGTGCGTTCTTGCTCACTGGCTTCGAGGTCGGCGACCCACTCGCGACCTTCTCGTTCGGTCGCTCGCAGCTCGTCGAGTTCGTCGTCGAAGCCCGACTGGATGACCCCGCCCTCGGTAATCTCGATGGGTGGGTCCTCGGCGACGGCGCGGCCGACGAGGTCACGGACGTCTTCGAGTTCGTCTAGTGCGTCGTACAGGTCGCGGAGTTTCCCCGACTCGACGTCCTCCAAGGCAGACTTGACCTCGGGCACCACGTCGAGCGTCGTCTTCAGCGAGCGCAGGTCCCGCGCGTTGGCCCGGCCGCGGGAGACGCGGGCGATGAGCCGTTCGAGGTCGTAGACGTCCGTCAGCAGGTCCCGGACCTCCTCGCGGACCAGCGAGTGCTCGGCGAACTCCCCGACGGCGTCGTGCCGAGCCTCGATGCGCTCGCGGTCGACGAGCGGCCGGCGGAGCCAACTCGTCAACTCGCGGCGGCCCAGCGCGCAGGAGGTGTCGTCAAGGACGTCGACGAGGGCGTGGCCCGTGCTCGTGCCGCGCGTCTCGAACAGTTCGAGGCTTCGCAGGGCCGTCGCGTCGAGTCGCAGCGACTCTCGCGGGTCGTAGCGGGTGATTCGCGAGACGTATTCGAGTCGCTCGTCGCCCTGCGTGTACTCGGCGTAGGCGAGCAGGCCGCCACAGGCCCGTAGTTCGGCGTCGGTGGCGACGACGGCGTCGGGCGAGGGGACGTAGCCCGCGAGGGTGTCGTGGGCCGCGTCGCGAGCGAAGGCGTCGGGGTCGAAGTCCGTCACCATCGCCCCGGCGGCGAGCGTGTCGGGGTCGAACTCGGCGGCGTCGACGCCGGGGGCGAAGAGCAGTTCCGCGGGTGCGACGCGTTCGAGTTCCTCCGCGATGCGTTCGCGGTCGGCACTCGTGACGAGACACTCGCCGGTGGAGACGTCGACGGCAGCGAGCGAAAAGACATCCTCGTCGCGGGCGACGCTCGCCACGTAGTTCGTCGTGCCCGCCGACAGGAGTTCGTCGTCGACGATGGTGCCGGGGGTGATGATCTGCGTCACCGCGCGGTCGACGAGCCCCGAGGCCTCGCTCGCGTCCTCGACCTGGTCGGCGATGGCGACGCGGTAGCCCGCGTCGAGCAGGCGTTCGAGGTAGGAGGCCGCGTTGTCGATGGGGATGCCCGACATCGGGTACGTCCCCGTGGAGTCCTCGCGTTTCGTGAGCGTGATCTCACAGATGCGGGCGACTTCCTCGGCTGCCTCACAGAATGCTTCGTAGAAGTCGCCGACCTGAAAGAGGACGAGCGAGTCCTCGTAGTCCTCGCAGAGACCGAGATACTGCGACATCATCGGCGTGAGCTCGTCGCGGACGGCGACCATCTGGTCGGGTGGGCCGGTCACCGAAGTCATGTCGAGAACCGGGCGACGGACGGGCTTAAGCGTCCGGGATGTGGGTCGGATGTGACCAGCACGTTCATGCCGTCCCCGCTGCTCCGTGGAGCCATGCCCGCGCCCTCTACCCGCCGCGATCTCCTCCGAGCGACGGCTGCCCTCGGCGTCACCGGGAGCCTCGGTGGCTGTCTCTCTCGGGCCGTCACGTCCGAGGCCGAGCGACAGGTGCCCTTCGCCCGCATCGAACAGCCGCAAGCGACGCCACCGCAGACCCAACCGACCGAGCAGTGGACCGTCGAGACGGCTGGCAAGCCTGGATTCGCCGTCGACGGCGACGCGCTCGTGGTCGTCACAGACGGCCGAACCCGAGCCATCGACGCTGCCGACGGCACCGAACGGTGGTCCGTCGACACCGGCGGCTGGCTGTCCGAGTCCGTCGCCGGACGGCAGTACGTCGTCGACGACGACGGTGTCTTACGCGCTGTCGCAGCCGGTGAGGTGCAGTGGGATGCAGACCCGGGATACCTCGTCCGCTGGGTTTTCGAGGGTCGAGGCACGGTCTACGTCAAGACGGTCTACGCACTCGTCGGTCTCCACGCGGACACCGGCGAGCATCTCTGGACGTACGACGAACGCGAGGAGGAGACCCGGCTCGGAAACGACACCGTCCCTGTCCCCGTCGACGACTCGTTACTCGTCGTCGGGGGCGACGGTGTCTACCGCCTCCGTGAGCGAACGGGAACCGACCGACTGTGGCGGCGGGCACCCGAACTGGCCACAGTCGTCGCGTTCGACGACCCACCGGACGGTGTCACTGGGCGTCGGCCGACCGGGGCGGTGGTCCGCAACGACGGCCTGTTCGTCTCGACGTGGCTCAACGAGTACAACCACGAAACCGCTGGGACGGGGCGGTTCCAACGGTTCTCACTCGACGACGGGACGGAGACGTGGCGTTCGCCGACACCGCTCCCCGTCTCAGGGGTGACACTCACCGACAGCAGTGCGTTCGGTGCGATGTGGGTGCCGGCGGGTGAACCGAACGGTGGGGTCGTCGCCGTCGACAGCGAGACCGGCGACCGACGGTGGGTGCGTGAGGTCGGCCACCTGCTCGGTGGCGCGACGGTCGCCGACGACGTCGTCGTTGCCGCCGGAACTTCCCCACACGACCGCAGTTTAGCGGGCGGTGTCTACGCGGTCGACGCGGCGACCGGAGAGCGACTGTGGCGCGTCCGTGGCACCGGCGGCATCGGGACGTACCCCACCGCGCTCGTCGGTGGAACGGTCTACTACGCCGACGGAGCAGGACTGCACGCACTGTGGTGACGTCGGCAGACCGCGACAACCGTGTGCGTGGACCACGCTAACGCCCGGCAGAGTTAGGTGCTTTCCACCAGAAGAGAACCTGTGACAATCGTGTCCGGGCAGCCCCGCCAGTGTAGGCCGACACGAACGATTCCCGCCGCGAGCCGCCGGCTCGGAGGTCCCGACGAACCACAATGACCGACGCAGAGACAGAAGCCAGAGGCAACGACCGTACAGCACTCCCAGTGTCAGAGACCGCCGACCTCGCCGAACGCATCACCGACAACGTCGAACGCGTCATCGTCGGCCACCACGACGCCATCGAACATCTCGTCGTGACCATCCTCGCCCGTGGCCATCTCCTCCTCGAAGACGTGCCGGGCGTCGGCAAGACGATGCTCGCCCGCTCGGTCGCCAAATCCGTCGACTGCTCGTTCAAGCGCGTCCAGTTCACGCCCGACCTCCTCCCCTCGGACGTGACCGGCGTCAACGTCTTCAACCAACAGAGCCGCGAGTTCGAGTTCCAGCCCGGTCCCGTCTTCGCCAACCTCGTCCTCGGCGACGAGATCAACCGCGCGCCGCCGAAGACCCAGTCCGCCTTGCTGGAAGCCATGGAGGAACAGCAGGTGACCGTCGACGGCGTCACCCGCGACCTTCCCGACCCCTTCACCGTCGTCGCGACGCAGAACGACGTCGAACAGGGGCGAACGTACGACCTCCCGGTCGCCGAGATCGACCGCTTCACGAAGAAGCTCCGGCTCGGCTATCCCGACGAAGCCGACGAGACCGAACTCCTCGGCCGAGTCGCCGGACGCCATCCCATCGAGTCCATCGAGCCGGTCGCGACGGTCGAAGACCTCAGCCGCGCCCGAACCACGGTCTCGGAGGTCGAAGTGAGCGAACCCATCAGGAGCTACGTCAGCCGTCTCGCAGGCTACACCCGCCAGCACGCCCAGCTGGGCGTCAGCCCCCGCGGCAGTATCGCCCTCCTCCGCGCGGCGCAGGCGCGTGCCGTCCTCAGCGAGCGCGACTACGTCGTCCCGGACGACGTGCAGACGGAAGCCCCGACCGTGCTGGCCCACCGGGTGGTCACCGGCTCCGCGGCGGAGACCGGAGGGGCGGTCGTCGAGGACGCCCTCGACGCCGTCGCCGTCGAATGAGACTCACCCGCCGCGGGGGGGCGCTCGTCGTCGTCTGCGTCGCGGGCTTCGCCGTCGCGGGGGTCTTCGGCGCGCGCTCGCTGAACGCCGTCGTCCTCCCCGGCATCGTCGGGCTCGTCGCGGGCGCGCTCCAGCTCCGGCGGCTCGACGCGCCGAGCGTCAGCCGCGAGCTCCCGAACGACGACTTCGTCGGCGAGACACACGAGGTGACGCTTCGCTTCCGCGACGTCGACCGCCCCTTCGTCGGCACCGTCACCGACACCGTCGGCGCGGGGCTGTCGGCGAGCGGCGGGCCGACGACTGTCGCCGTCGGCGACGAGCCGGTCAGCTACGACGTGACCTACGACGAGCGTGGCGAGCAGCGGTTCGGCCCGGCTCGCGTCGTCGCCCGCGACGTGCTCGGGCTGTTCGAGACCGACCTCGTCTGTCCGGGGACCGACAGCCTGCTCGTCTATCCCCGCGTCCACCCCCTCTCGGGATGGACCCGCCGCGAACTGTTCTCGCTCAGTCAGACCGACCGCACCGACGAGCGCTCGGAGTTCGACAGCCTCCGCGAGTACGTCCGCGGCGACGCGCTTCGGGACATCCACTGGAAGTCCAGCGCGAAGCGCGACGACCTCATCGTCCAGCAGTTCGCCGCCGACTACGACGTGACGAGCGTCACCGTCTCCGGCGGTGCCGACCCCGACGCGGCCGACGAGCTGGCCGAAGCGGCGGCGAGCATCGCCACGGTGCTCCACGACGCCGAGATTCCCGTGACGCTCTCGCTGCCGAACGGCCGGGTCGACGCCGACGTCGACCTGTCGGGCCGGACGCAGTTGCTCGAACACTGCGCGCTCGTCGTCGACGGCGCGGTCCCCGACCCCGACGCCGACATCGTCGTCGAGGCCCGCAGCGGGGGCGTCGAGGTCCGCATCGGAGAGGGCAGCCAGTCGTTCGCGAGTCTCGCTGGCGGGCGACGAATCGTCGACGACGCGGCGACCCGGGAGGCAGCCGCATGAGCGCGAATAGAACCGACGGCGGAGGGGAGGGGTCGGGCGGCCGATTCACCGAGTTCCTCCAGCCACCGCTGCTCGCGGTCGCCGTCCTGACGCTTTCGTATCTGAGCGTACTCGCCCACGTCACCGACGTCGTCGGCGGGACGGGGAGTCTCGTCCTCGTCGCCGCCGTCGCCGCCGGGTTGGCGACGGTGCTCGGCCGGTTCCTCCGCGTGCGGAGCGCCGTCGCCCTCACGACGGTCCTGCTCGTCGGCGGGCTCACGGCGTACTTCTTCTCGGTGCCGGAGAGCAACCGCGCGCTGTTTACCGTCGGCCGGGTCCTCTCCGACACCGTCGCGCTGTTGACCGGTCTCTCCGTGCTTCGGCTGACGAAAGCCGGTGCGTGGGCACTCGCCATCACGCCCGGCCCGGTCTTCCTCTCGTGGTATCTCGCGGTGCGACGCGAGTACGGCTGGTCGGTCCTCGTCGGCGGCGGGACGCTCTGCTTCTTCGTGCTGACGGGCGACGCCGGGTCGGGAACGACGCTCGTCGGCGTGTTGGCGGCCGCCGCGGCCATCGGCTTCGAGACGCTCTCGGTCCGTGGCGGCTGGGCGGCCCAACTGGACACGCTCGCGGTCGTCCTCGCCGCGATGGTGGTGCTCTCGGCGACACTCTCGGTCGTCCCCGGCGGGGCGGCTCAACCCCTCTTGGAGAACCGCGGGGCGGTGACCGTCGAGTCGAGTCTGGTCTCCTCGAACGACGAGGTGAACATCCTCGGCAGCATCCGGCTGTCGCCACAGGTGCGCTTCAGCGTCCAGAGCAACACGCCGGAGTACTGGCAGACCGCCGTCTACGACCGCTACACCGGCGGCGGCTGGGTGCGGTCGGGCGAAGACCAACAGCTGTCGGGACGCCTCGAATCGCCGCCGGGGAGTTCGCGGACGGTCGTCCAGACCGTCGAGGCGCGGACCCGGATGAGCGCGCTCCCGGCCGCGTGGAAGCCCGTCGACGTCGACGGCATCAACGAGAACGTCGTCCGCGTCACCCAACAGGGCAGTTTCCTGACGACCGACTCGCTGCGGGAGAACGAGAGCTACCGAGTCCGCTCGGAGGTGCCGCAGTACACGAGCGAACAGCTCCGCAGGTCGGGCGACGACTATCCCGCGACGGTCAACGACAGCTATCTCCAGCTGCCCGAGAGCACGTCGGACCGCGTGCGCCAGCGGGCCGCCGAGGTCGCGGGCAACGAGACGAACGCCTACGACAAGGCCGTCGCCATCGAGCAGTATCTCGAAGCGGAGAAGGAGTACTCGCTGACGGTCCAGAAGCCCGAGGGCGACATCGCCGACGCGTTCCTCTTCGAGATGGACGCGGGCTACTGCACCTACTACGCGACGACGATGGTCGTCATGCTCCGCTCGCAGGGCGTCCCCGCGCGGTTCGTCAGCGGCTACACCACCGGCGAACAGGTGGGCGACGACCGCTACGTCGTCCGCGGGCTGGACTCCCACGCGTGGGTGCAGGTCTACTTCCCCGAGGTCGGCTGGGTCACGTTCGACCCGACGCCCTCCGGTCCCCGGCAGACCGCCGAGTCCGCTCGGCTGACCGAGGCGCGACAGAGCCAGGAGGCGGGCGTCGACACCGAGGAGACCGACCCCGAATCGCAGACGACGACGCCGACGCCGACGCCGTCGCCGACGACGGGCAACGAGACGAACGAGACGGCGAACGGGACCCAGACGGTCAATCCGAACGCGCTCGGCCAAGAGGGCGGGACGAACAGCAACCCCGCCGTGACGCCGCCACCGGGGCTGGAGGGTGTCACCGGAACCACCGGTGAGACCGAGGACGACGGTCTCCCGTCGTTGCCGTCGCGTGAGACGCTCGGCGTCGGGCTCGCGCTGATGGTCGGTCTCGCCGCCGGTGCACGTCGGACCGGTGTGACCGGGCGAGCCAGCCGGTTCGTCTGGATGGTCCACCAGGGGGCGCGACAGGACCCCGTCGCCGACACCGAGCGGGCCTTCAGGCGGCTGGAGTATCTGCTCGAACGCGAATACCGCCCCCGGCGGCCGCGGGAGACGCCCCGAGCGTATCTCCGCGCGCTCTCGAAGGTCGGTGCCGACGAGCGGATCCAGACGGTCGGAGCGGTGTACGAGAAGGCTCACTACGGGACAGGCGTGTCGGCCGAGGAGGCCGACAGAGCGGTCGCGCTCGTCGACGAGCTAGTGCGCGAGGAACTCCCCGTTCTTCGGCGGTTGTGAACGGTGCCGAGAAGGCTCCTCGCGTCGGTTTCCGGGGGCTGTGCAAGGTCCCGATACTGTTTAATATCCCCATCGTGTAGGTGTGAACTGTAATGTCGGAAGTCTGCTCGACGTGCGGGCTGCCCCAGGAACTCTGCGTCTGCGAAGACGTCGCCAAAGAGTCCCAGGAGATCAGCATCCGCATCGACGAGCGCCGCTACGGAAAGGAGGTAACGATCATCGAGGGGTTCGACCCGAAAGACGTCGACATGGACAGTCTCTCTTCGGACCTGAAGTCGAAGTTCGCCTGTGGAGGGACGGTCGAGGACGGCTCTATCGAACTCCAGGGCAACCACACGGGTCGCGTCGAGGACTTCCTCCGCGACAAGGGCTTCAACGTCGCGTGATCGTCACCTGACACCACAGCGGACCGACGCTTTTCGTACTCTCACACTCGCGAGCGGAGAGGCCGTCCGCTCGTGACGTCTTCGACCGACGAGCGGTGCCACCGGTTCGGGTGCACGCGGGGAGAACGGTCATTAGGTAGACGGGCGAACCCTCCAGTAGCGAATGTTCCGTGCCGCCGTCGCCCTCCTCGTCGTCTGCTCGGTCCTCGCCACCGGTGTCGCTCCCGTCACGGGAAGCGTCGCCGATAGTGGGATGTCCTCGACCTCGTCGGATTCGATGGCCGACGCGACCGCCGCCGAGCGGTCGCCAGCACTCACGGCCAGCACCACCCGGACACTCGACCTGACGACGCGATACCAGCTGACGCCGAGTCGGCCCGGCGAGGTGCTCGTGACGCTCCACTACGAGATTCCGAGCACCGTCACCGCCGTCGAGACGCGCATCCCCGAGAACGCGACCGTCACGTCGACGACGGGGTTCGCCCGCGAGTCCGACCGGCTGTACGCCTGGCAGGGGACGAGCCGGAGTGCCGACCTCACCTACCGGCTCGCAGTCAACGAGACCGCGGGCGGGCGGCTCCCGCTCGCCGCCGAGGGTGAGTATCTCTTCGCCGACCCCGGCCCGTGGGCACTGTTCAGGCGGCCGTCGACGGGGACCCGCTGGGAGTGGCGAACCGGCGAGGTCGAGTTGACCCGGCGGTCGGTCGTCGAGGAGGGCGTCGTCAGCGACCAGCTCGTCTTCCTCGGCCCGGTCGAGGAGTACCGTCGGCAGGCCAACGGCCAGACCTTCCGGCTCGTCGTCCCCGAGGCGGCGACGCTGACCGAGTCGCCGACGGCCCTCCTCGACAGCCTCGCCGACGCGTCCGGCCGCCTCGACGTGGGTGACCGCGACCGGGAGGTCGTCGTCGTCGCCGCGCCGACGGCGGGGGTCGAGTGGGGCGTCCGCGGCCTCCAGACCGGCGAGAGCGACATCTGGGTGCGCGACACCGAGCCGCTGGCGACGCCGAACAACGTCTGGCTCCACGAGTACGTCCACAGCCGCCAGTCCTACCAGCCGACGCGGGAGACGCGGTGGTTCACCGAGGGGAGCGCGACCTACTACGCCGCGCTGTTGACGCTCGAACAGGGCTACGTCGGCTACGACGACTTCGAGTCGTGGCTGGCACTCGGTGCCAACGACCCCGTGGGGTCGACCGTCCTCTCACAGCCCGTGACGTGGGGAGTCGAGGGTGACTACCGGAAAGGCGCGCTCGTCGCCGGCGCGCTCGACTACCGCATCCGCGGCGCGGGCGAGGAGTCGCTGGCGACGGTCTTCGCCGACGTAAACGGCCACGATGGGCCGCTGTCGGCCGCCGACCTCCGGGGGTTCGTCGGCGCGGCGGGGAACGAGTCGGCCGCGGAGGCGACAGAGCGGTATACCACGACCGACGCGGCCCCGCCGACCTGGCCGCTCTCGGCGCACATCGACCGGTTCGGTGCCTTCCCCGGCCACATCACCGCCGAGTTCGTCGTCGCCGACGACACGCCAGCCGTCGTCAGCGGGCCGTACCGAAACGCGTCGGTGACCGAGTCGGCGGGGACGCTCGTCGTCCCGAACGAGACGCTCTCGCTGCCGGTGGCGATCCGAAACGACGGCGGCCAGCCGAAGGCCTACGAACTCACGTTCACCGTGGGGACGGGGACGGAGCGGCTAAACGGGACGCTCGACCCCGGCGAACGTCGGATCGAGCGGCTGAACCGCACGTTCGAGGAGCCAGGGACCTACACGCTCACCGCCGGCACGGACCGCTACACCGTCTTCGTCCGCGAACCGGCGGTCGCGCAGGTCGTCGACGTCTCGGTGTCGGCCACGGCGGTCGCGGTCGGCGAGCCGGTCACGGTCACGGCGACGGTCCAGAACGACGGCCCGCGACCCGGCGAGACCACGGTGGCGTTCACGCTCGACGGCGAGCGAGTCGCCGAGCGTCGCGTGACGCTCGATGCGGGCGAGGAGACGACCGTGTCGGCGACGGTCGTCCCCGAGAGACCGGGGACGGTGGACGTCGGAACGGACGAGACGGTGGTCGCCGTCGAGGTCGTCGAGTCCACGACGACGGCGGTGCCGACGGCCGACCGGACGACGGCGACCTCGCCCGGCTTCGGCGTCCTCGGCGCGCTCGTGGGAGTCGTGGGAGTCGTCGTGACCCTCCTCGGCGCGGTCGCAGCACGTCGAACGGGTCGGAGACGATGACGGGCGAGAAAAGGAGTTAGAACGGTGCGTCGGGACCTTCGTCGGCGGCGGCCTGTTCGACCTCGCTTTCGAGGTCGCCGTCCCACGCGGTGAGACCGCCTTCCATGCTGTCGACGCGGGCGTCGCCCGTGCCCTCGTAGGACTTGATGAGCCGGGCGGCCTGCACGCTGGCCTGGCCGTGCGGGCAGACAGTGACGATGTGGGCTGCGCCCTCCAGCGACGCGACCTTACTCGCCAGTTGGTTGAACGGAATGTTCTCGCTGCCGGGGATATGTCCGCGAGAGAACGAGGCGGGCTGGCGGATGTCTACGATTCGGGGAGGGTCGTCGCTGTGCAGGAGTTCCTCGACCTCCGCGGGGGAGATTTCGCCGTCCATGGGAGAACCAACGGACGGGACGGGATAAGTGACTCGCTCAGAGCAGTCCTTCCTCGTGGGCGAGGAGGATACCCTCGACCGTCGCGTCGTTGGTCGGGGCCGCGCGGGCGACGTCGAGCGCCTCGTCGACCGGAACCGCCCGGGGCGTCAGGAACTCGTTGGAGTCGAGCTGGCGTTCGCCGGGTTCCAGCCCCTCGGCGAAGACGAAGCCCCGGCGGTGTCGGAGCAGGCCCGTCGAACACCAGAAGTCCTGGAGCAGCGAGGTGCTGTCGGGGACGAAGCCGGTCTCCTCCTCCAGTTCGCGGGCGGCGGCGGTCGTGAAGGACTCGCCGCCCTCGACGATACCGGCGGGGAGTTCCATCTGCGTCTGGCGGACCGTCGGCCGGTACTGCTCGACGAAGAGCACCTGGCCGTCGGTGACGGCGACGACGACCACGGCGGTCGCCAACTCCGCCCAGTAGTATTTCTTCTCGCCGCCGTCGGGCTGTTCGACGAGGTCGTAGCCCCCGGTGAACCAGGGTGTGTCGTACTCGACGACCTCGTCGAGGACGGGCCACTCGGGGTCGGGCAGGGATTCGTGTCGGCGGCCGTTGTGAGCGGTCATGGTTGGACGACCGTTACACGGTATCGCTGCCCATTAAAGTCGACGAGAATCGCGTCCTCGCCGTCGACGCGGGCGTCGGGGTTCTGCACCACGAGCGCGTCGTACTCGTCGAACGGCGAGTGGGTGAACGACCCTTTTATCCCAAATGGCCCGCGCTGGTAGCCCTCCGAGCGGCCGTCTTCGAGCGCGCCGAGGAGGTAGGGATACCGCCGGGCGGAGAACTCGCTGACGTTGACCGCTTCGTCGGAGACGTCCGTCTCGTTCACCGGCTCGGCCGTCAGATAGTACGGGTCGCCCGTGCCGAGATAGCTCGGGAGTGCCCCGAGCGCGAGCAGGGCGACGATGACGATGCCGACCCCGATGAGGAAGTTACGGGTTACGCGTCGCACGAGTCGAGGTTAGGCGGCGAGGCGTATGGTGGTTTCGACCGCGACGGTCAGTCGACGCGTTCGACGGTCATGAGGTCCGCCCACTGGTCGCCGACGACGTACTCCATCCGGTAGGTCTCGTTCTCGTAGCGGACGTAGTCGGTGTCGCCGAGCGGCTGCGGGAGGCTGTCCCACTTGCCGGAGGGCGCGTAGTAGTCGCCCTCGACGAGTGCCGTCCGCACCTCATCGCGGAGGTCCGCAGGGAGGTCAGTGAAGTTCGTCACGGTCTCACTATCGCTCGGGACGCCGAGTTCGGCACTGATGCCGTAGCTGGCGTACAGCTCGCCCGCACCGTAGTCTATGTCGATGCGGTACAGCTCCCCCTCGTAGCGCACGTAGTCGGTGTCGCGGAACGGCCCAGCCTGGTCGGAGGGGTAGCCCTCGTCGGCGGCGACGTAGGAGGAGTTCGGGACGAACGCGACCGTGCCGTCGAGCGCGTCGCGGAAGGCCGCCTGCTGGTCGGCGTTCAGCTCGTCGAAGTCGACGACTCGTGACTCGTTGGTGGTGGGCGTCGGCGACGTCGACGTCGTCGGGCCGTCGTGTGTGATCGTCGCTGGCGTCTGCGTCTGCGTCGCCGTCTCGCTTCCCGCTGGCGGTCCGCCGGTACAGCCCGCGAGGACGATCAGACCGACGACGAGCAGCGTGGAGGGCAGTCGGGACATACCGGCGAAACACGTCAGTCGGTTGAATATCTTGTGTGGAAGAAACAGCGTTCGGTCCAGTTCGAGGGTTACGCTTCGAAGACGGGGCGGTAGATCCGGCCGAACGCCTGCCGCCGGAGCGTCCCGACCGCCGCCTCGCGTTCCTGCTGGTACGTCGCCGCGACGGCCGTCTCCGCGAAGGGGGCGACGTGCCAGACGACGTTGTCGACGTTCTCGCTGCCAGCCTCGTGGACCTCGTAGTCCGGATGCTCCTCGCACCACGCGTCGAACTCCTCGCGCGTCCCGACGGACACCACGAGCAACGAGGCGAACAGCGCGTCGCGGGCCGTCTCGACGACGTCGCCCGTCACACGGGATTTGTACTCCTCGCGGTCGAAGTCCATCGCCGTGACCGTCTCGCGGACGACGACCTTCGCCGCGGGACCGGTGTCCTCGTAGGCAGCGCGTGCCTCGGCTTCCGTCTCGGGTGCGTAGACGCCCTCGCGTTCCATGGTCGAGACGTGTCGCGCGCGACGCTTACGCCTTTCCGTCCGTCACTCTTCGGTCGTCTCCTCGTCGCGCTCGGACTCCTCGGCCGCGGCCTCCCGCTCGCGCACCGCCTCGGCGACCTCGTCGGCGTCGCCGACCATCTGCTGGGTGAGTTCGCGAGCTTCCTGGAGGACCTCCTGGGTCTCCGAGCCGAACTCGCCCTCCGTCCGGATGGCCGGGCTGCTCTGTCCGTGTCCGTGGCCGTGGCCGTGGCCCTGCGGATGGGCGTGGCTCTCGCCGTCGACGGTGTCCTCGAACAGCTCGTCGAACTCCTGTTCCTCGGCGTGGTCGACGACGACGTCGGCCAGTGCGGGCGCGTTCATGTCCTGCCAGCCGTCGACGTGCTCGTCGAGCCAGTCTTCGTGTTCCTCGTGGCGGAGCATGGCGGTGAAGGCGAGATGGTTGGCGAGATGTTTCCCGTCGCGCTGTGGCACGTCACAGACCGGGCAGGCGTATCCCATACCCGCCCTTACCGGTCGACGGACAAAAGCCCACTACTCTCGGGTCGTCGGGTCGGGGTCGTCTGCGGGCGGGTCGGCGGGACCGTCCGGGTCCGGTGCGCGGGCCTGTCGCTGCCAGTCGTCGAGGTCCAGCACCATCACGAGTGCCGCCTCGCCGTCCTGGTAGTAGCGGGGGACGCGTTGGGTCGGCTCGAAGCCCTCGTCGCGGTAGAGCGCGAGCGCCGGGCTGTTGGACTCGCGTACCTCCAGTTTGACGAGCGCCGCACCGGCGAAAACGAGACCGACGAGCGCGCGTTCGAGCAGCTGCCGACCGAGACCGTCGCCGCGGTGGTCCGGATGGACCGCGAGGTCCTTGATGTGGCCGATGTCGCGGCCGTAGTTCGGGACGGTGTCGGAGACGACGTAGCCGACGACGACGCCGTCGCGTTCGGCGACGAGGAAGCCCGGCTCGCCGAGGAAGCTCTCGAACGCGGTGTAGGGCCACGGTTGGGAGAAGCAGGTCTTCTCGATGCGGAACACGTCGAGGAGGTCTGCACGCTCGACTTGCCGAATCGAGAGCGGCGGCCCGTCGACCGGCGTGGTGGTCACACGTGACCATTGGTGTAGGCCTGTAAAAGCCGTGTGGCTCCGTGGTCGTGACGGTGTCCGTGGCCCGCACGCGGAGCGGACGACGAGAACAGCGCGTGCGAGACGACGGGACAGTCGCTCACGGGAGCGTCGTCACTGGCCGGACAGCAGCAAGAAAATGGGACGGTTAGGGGTGTGGCTTCAGTCGTCGGCCGGAGCGGCGCCGGAGTCGGACTCGTACTGCTGCTTCGTCCACGAGAGCTTGCCACCGGCGGCGAGAATCTTGCGCTCGCGCTCGGAGGCCTTCAGGCTCGTCGTGGCTTCCCAGTCGTCGTTGACGCGGATGGTGAACTCCTCGGCACCGGAGCGGACTGCCTCGGCGACGTCGTCGACGATCTCGATGTTGTCGCCCTTGTCCAGCTTCTCGTACGTCTCCTCGTCGATGGTGAGGGGGACGATACCGAAGTTGAACAGGTTCGCCTTGTGGATGCGGGCGAACGACTGGGCGAAGACGGCCTCGATGCCGAGATACATCGGACACATCGCGGCGTGTTCGCGGGAGGAACCCTGGCCGTAGTTCTCGCCAGCGACGAGGACGCCACCGTCGGAGTCCTTGGCACGCTGTGCGAAGGTGTCGTCGACACGCGAGAGCGTGAACTCCGACAGCCGCTCGATGTTCGAGCGGAACTTGAGGATGTCCGACGTGGCCGGGATGATGTGGTCCGTCGTGATGTTGTCCTCCATGTGGAGGAGTGCCTCACCCTGGATGTCGGCGGCGAGCGGGTCCTTCAGCGGGACGGCACCGATGTTGGGGCCCTTGATGAGCTCGTCGTCGATGGCGTTCTCGGGCGTGATGAGGTCGGACTTCGAGCCGTCGTACTTCTCGGGGAGCTCGATGCCGGGTGCCTCGAGGTCGCCGAGCTCGTCGGCGAGGTCACGCGGGTCGACGATCTCGCCCTTGAGGGCGGCGGCGGCGGCGACTTCCGGCGAGCAGAGGAAGACGGAGTCGTCCTCGATGCCGGAGCGGCCCTCGAAGTTGCGGTTGAAGGTACGCAGGGAGACGGAGTCCGAGGCGGGGACGTGACCGATACCGATACACGGCCCACACGTCGCTTCGGAGACGTTGACACCGGCTGCCATCATCTCTGCCGTCCAGCCCTGGCGGGCGAGCATCTCGCCGGCCTGCTTCGAGCCGGGCGCGACGATCATCTCGAGATGCTTTGCGACTTCGCGGCCCTTGACCATCTTCGCGGCCGGGAGGACGTCCTCGTAGCCGCCGTTGGTACAGGAACCGACGATGACCTGCTCGACCTTCTCGCCGGCGACTTCGCGGACCGGAACGACGTTGTCCGGCATCGACGGCTTGGCGATGAGCGGTTCGAGGTCGCCGAGGTCGATGACGACTTCGTCGGCGTAGTCGGCGTCCTCGTCGGCGGTGATTTCGACGTACTCGTCGCCACGGCCCTGGCGCTCCAGGTAGTCCTTGGTCTTCTCGTCCGTCTCGAAGATCGAGGAGGTGGCACCGAGTTCGGTCCCCATGTTGGTGATGGTGGTCCGTTCGGGAACGGTGAGCGAGGCAGCACCGTCACCGGTGTATTCGAAGACCTTGCCGACGCCGCCCTTCACGCTGAGGCGACGGAGCATCTCGAGGACGATGTCCTTCGCGGTCGCCCACTCGGGAAGCTCGCCTTCGAGCTTGACGTTGACGACTTCCGGCATCTCAACGTAGTACGCGCCGCCACCCATGGCGACGGCGATGTCGAGACCACCCGCACCGATTGCGAGTTCGCCGAGGCCACCGGGCGTCGGCGTGTGGGAGTCCGACCCGAGCAGCGTCTTGCCGGGTGCGGCGAAGTTCTCCTTGTGGACGTTGTGGCAGATACCGTTGCCCGGGCGGGAGAAGTACGCACCGTACGTGCCAGCCGCCGAGCGGAGGAAGCGGTGGTCGTCCGTGTTCTTGAAGTCGAACTGGTAGGTCTGGTGGTCGCAGTACTGCGCTGCGAGTTCCGTCTGCACTTCGTCGAGGTCGAGTGCCTCGAACTGCAGCCAGACCATCGTCCCGGTCGTGTCCTGGGCGAGGACCTGGTCGATTTCGATCCCGATCTCCTCTCCGGGGGTCAGCTCCCCTTCGACGAGGTGATCCGCGAGGATTTTCTCTGTGAGCGTCTGTCCCATAACGTCCGTGAGTCGTTTCCCGTCGGATATAAATCCCGCGTGTTCCCGTTCCATTTACCATGTGAAACGGGAACCGTACGGCAATTTTCGCAGGGACTCGTGAAGTAACTCGTATCCGAGTTGTAATCTCTACAAACGAGTCAGCAGTTTTTTCGACGGGACGGCGAATCGCCGAGTATGTACAAGTCCGGCTCGTTCGTCGCTGAGCACATCAGTCCGCTCACCGCAGACCAGGTCCAGCCCAACGGTGTCGACCTCACGCTCGACGCCGTCTTCGAGCAGCTCGACCCCGGCCGCATCGGACAGGACGGCAAAGAGATCGGCGAGCGACAGGCCGTCAGCCTCGAAGAGCGCGACGAGGGCGACCCCGAGACCTACTATCTCCCCGCGGGCGGCTACATCGTCCGCTACGCCGAGACGGTCCACATCCCCGAGGACCACGTCGGCTTCATCTACCCCCGCTCCTCGCTGATGCGCAACTCCTGTATGCTCAACACGGCCGTCTGGGACGCTGGCTACGAGGGCAAGGGCGAAGGGCTACTGCAGGTCCACCACGACATCGAACTCGAACGCGGCGCGCGCATCGCACAGATCGTCCTCGCCGACGCGGAGCACGACAGCACCTACGACGGCAGCTACCAAGGCGAGAATATCGACTGAGGTCACTGCGGCGGCGAAGGGCACGAGCAAGCGCGGCCTGGCGTACTCAGTCCCTCGAACAGATTTCTCACAGAACTCTTGTTGGCCGAGCAAAACTTTTGTTAGCACTAATTGAACCCGGAGGTATGCCTCGCAATCAGTTGCAGAGCCTCCTCCTCGGGAACTCCAGCGCACGGCGGTTACTTGACGTGTGCGCACTCTTCGCGTTTGTGTTCCTTTTCGGACTCGCCGAACCGGGGACGACGTTCGGTTTCCTCCTCTCGCAGTTACATCTGGTCTCGTTGGCCGTCGTCATCGTCGGTGGGGGGCTGGCTGCTATCGTTGCGTATCGGGATGGTGGGCTTCTGTTCAGTTGCCTCACCGTCTTCGCCCCGACGGTTGCGATGTTGTTGCACGTGTTCGTCATTAGCCCCAACGGGTCGTGGCTGACGTTCACGGGAGTCGCCATCGGATTCAGCCTCGTCCCAGCGGTTTTCGTCGGAACACTCGGCTACGCTCTCGGGCGTCTGCTGGCAACGAGAGATGGTCGGCTACGGAGCGAGATGGGCGACGGAACGGCGACGCTGTTGCTCGGTGGTGATGACTTGGCGCGGGCGAATCGGTATCTCGCACTCTCGGTCGTCCTCTTCGTCGCGTCGGCCACGACGATGACGTTGATCGGACCGTACACTACTCTGTTCGGTGAGGCGCGCCTCTACGAACTGTTCAGTCCGTTCGGCCCGGTGCGGGTGTACTCTCCACTCGGGGCGGGAATGCTGTTCGGCTGGGTCTGTCTCGCGGCGTGGCCAGCGTTCCGAAACCGTGGGTTGGTCGTGAGTTGGCTCCTCGTTTTCGGACCGATGGTCGGTGGACTGTCGAGCTACTTTGTCATCCAGCAGACGTCAGGTGGTACGGTATTCGTCAACGCCGCACTGGGTCTGTTGATGGCGACGATCATGACACTCGCCCTCGGGACAGTAGGGTTCGTCATAGGCGTCGGAGCCAGAGTCCTTTCGAAACGACTGAAACCAGCGACGATGGCGGAGTTGTAGCCTCGCTCAAGCAGTTGATTTGAGGCCTCACCGTGGCGCGAACCGCGAGCACACGAGGTCCTCGCCGTGTTGAGTCTCGTAGAAGCGGGCCGGGAGGGACTTGAACCGGGCCGAGACGTGCTCGCTCACTTCGGCAGAGCAAGCTCTGCCGTGCTCTCGCTCGTTCGTTCACGAGAACTTCGTTCACTGTGCGCGACTCGTCGGGTTCAGTCCTCCCGCGTTCGACTGACACCGCTCGCTGTCGCTCGCGGGTCAAGTACGGGCCGGGAGGGACTTGAACCCCCGACCGTCTGGTATCTCCCGCAACCACACGCAAAACGGCTCGTGTAGTCGCGATAAAAGCCAGACGCTCTGCCGAACTGAGCTACCGGCCCTCATGCACATCTTTCTGCACTACGGCTTAAGCGTTTACGATTATCCCGAAGTCCTTTCACGCGCACCACCCGACGACAGCACAATGACCGACATCCGAACGTTCACCGAGGAGTTCCTCCGCTTCGACACCACCGGCGGAGCCGAGGCCGACGCCCAGGCCTGGGTCCGCGACCGACTCGACGAGCTGGGCTTCGAGACCTACGAGTGGACCGCCGACGCTGGCCGCCTCGCCGAGCATCCCTCCTTCCCCGACGACCCGAGCGACATCGACGTCGCCGACCGGCCGAGCGTCGCGGGCGTCCTCGAATTCGGCGACACCGGCGCGGGCAAGACGCTCGTATTGAACGGCCACGCGGACGTGGTGCCCGTCGAGCGCGACCTGTGGAGCAGCGACCCCTTCGAGCCGACGTGGGTCGGCGACGACGACCTCCGAGCGCGCGGCGCGGCCGACATGAAATCCGGGCTCGCCGCCTGCGTCTTCGCGGCACTCGCGCTGCGCGAGGAAGCTCCGGACCTCGACGGCCGAGTCGTCGTCGAGAGCGTCGTGGGCGAAGAAGAGGGTGGCATCGGCGCGGCCGCCGCCGCGCTCGACAACCCCTATCCGTTCGAGCGCGACGCCGCCATCGTCGCCGAGCCGACCGAGTTGCAGGTGGTGACGGCCACAGAGGGCTGTCTGATGAAACGGCTGACGCTCACCGGCCGGTCGGCGCACGCCGCGACGCGGTGGGTCGGCGAGTCCGTCCTGCCGCATTTCGAGACGGTTCGCCGCGCCTTCGAAGCACTGGAGAGCGAGCGAACCGAGACGGTGACGCATCCGCTCTACGACGACTTCCCGATCCCGTGGCCGGTCGTGGTCGGGACCGTCGAGGCCGGGTCGTGGGCGTCGACGGTCCCCGCCGAACTGACCGCCGAGATGCGGATCGGCGTCGCACCCGGCGAGACGGTCGACGACGTGGAGACACAGTTCGAGGCGCGGCTGGACGAAATCGTCGCCGACAGCGAGTGGCTCTCGGCCCACCCGCCGACGTTCGAGCGGTTCTCGATCCAGTTCGAACCGGCCGAAACCGACCCCGACGAGCCGGTCGTCGGCGCGCTACAAGCAGCGATGGAAGCGACCGGACTCGACGACACCGAGCCGCGGGGTGCGACCTACGGTGCGGACTCGCGGCACTACGTCGCGGCCGGGATTCCGACGGTCGTGTTCGGTCCCGGCTCTATCGAGCAGGCGCACTACCCCGACGAGACGGTCCACTGGCCGGAGGTCGAACAGGCGCGGGAGACGATTACCGAGACCGCACGACGCTTCCTCGGCTAGGTCTCCTCGAAAGGGATTCTCCGGGGAGGTAATTCGCCGCGGAGGTAATTCTCTGGAGAGGTAATTCGCCGCGACGTCAGTGCTCCGCGAAGTAGTCGGTGAGCGCGTCGCCGACGATGTCGCCGGGCGTGGTGTTCTGGACCGACGCGCGGCGGCGGAGTTCGGTGTAGAGTTCGACCGGCAGACCGAGTTCGAGATGGCCGGGCGTGACCCCGTACGAGCGGAGCGCGTCGACCGGGTCGGTGCCGTTGTTGATCTCGCTGGCGATAGCCCGAACTTCTCGCACCGTGAGGTCGCCGTCGATAGTCGCCCACGCGAGGGTGAAGCGCGCTTCCCCGGGGACGCGGGCGATGTGTTTGGCGGCCGTCGGCGCGATGTGGCCGCGGGCGACGTGGCGGCGGATGGACTGCGGCAGGTCGTGGACGCGCGCCCACTTGCGGATGAAGGAGATGGAGGCGACGCCGTCGGTCCGTTCGGCGGCGGCCTTGTAGGAGCCGACGCCGCGGACGAGCGCTGCGCAGGCCGCCGCGCCGCGGAGCATGTAGACGTTGTCCTCGGCACCCGCGGTGTTCTGGACGAACGCGCTGACGGTCTCGGCGGCTTCGGCGACGCTCTCGGGGTCGTCGGGGTCGAAGCCGACGGCGTCGGCGGCGCGGTCGCCGGTGACGGCGGGGTCGGCGCGGACGACCGGCGCGCCGACCGGCTCCTCGCGGTCCGCTGGCAGACCCGACGGCGGCTGATCACTCATTGCTTATCTTCCGTTCGGTGGTCGTTCCTAAAAACATCTCGCTGTGTGGTACTTTTGCGGACCGTCCTGATAGTGAAAGAGAACAGATTGCTTACTCTTCGGCTGCTTCGCGCCGCTCGGAGAGATGCTCCCAGATTTCGGTACAGCCGGATCCGTCCTCGAGGTCGCGGAGGTGGTCGTCGTGGCGGTCGTCGGCGTCGTCAGTGTCTGTGACCTCTTCGACTTCGGCGGCGGGGTTACTCATCTCCGCCTCCCTGCGTCGGTTCGTACAGTTCCGGCGCGACGTCTGCGGAGACGTGCGTGCGGACATCGCGGTCGGATTCGTGGCGACTCATCAGACTATCCAATGGCGAGAACACCCATAAGGACGCCTCTATGCGTAACCTTGACCTCTGCTCCCGCGTCCCGGAACCGATTGCCGCTATCTTCGACGCCCGATTTTTGCAAAACCGCACGACAGCGAACAATCCTGCCCGAACCGTCACGTCGTGAAGTCCGACAGGGCTTGCGGTGGCCGACTGGTACAGGTGCCCGGAGCTCGTAGAGCCGACAATGAGTGTCGCCCTTCGTATCCTCGACGACGGTGCCTGGATCTCCGTCAACGACCACAGAGAGGTCAGTGTCAGCGAGCTGTGGCGGTTTCCCGACCCCGAGTTCTGCGGCTGTGAGCTGCCCGATATGGTCGTCGAGAACTTCCAGGAAGTCGGCGTCGACGGGCGGACGGTCGAGGTCCGCGTCTACGGCCAGTGCATCGCCTGCGGCGGCAAGGACGTCACGGAATGGCTCCCCGTCGGCCGAATCGTCGACGGCGAGTTCCGCGACATCGACCGCGAGAGCGTCCTCGCACCCTCGGGCGTGACAGCGAGCCAAGAATAAGCAATTTTTTCCCCTTCATGGGAGCACCGGGAAGGGTTGACGCCATGCGCGCTACCTTAGGGGTAGATACGAAAGGGATGGGCAGACAAATGCCTACGGACGTCGAGAAGTGGAAATCGGAGGTGTACGGCAACGAGATTCGAGAGCATCTGCTCGAGTTCGCCGAAGAGGGATGGGACTCGATTCCCGAAGACGAACACGACGAGTGGTTCGAGCGGTTCAAATGGTGGGGGCTGTACCACCAGCGCAACGGCCAGGAGAGCTACTTCATGATGCGGATCGGGACGCCGAACGGCGTGCTGACGCCCGGTCAGACCGAAGTCGTCGCCGACGTCGCCGACGAGTACGCCCGCGGCCCGGCCGAGAACCCGGTCTTCGGCAACGGCTACGTCGACTGGACGACGCGACAGTCCATCCAGCTGCACTGGATCAAACTGGAAGACATCCCAGAGATCTTCGAGAAACTGGAGTCGGTCGGGCTGTCGACCCAGCAGGCCTGTGGTGACTCGTGGCGCAACATCGTCGGCTGTCCCGTCGCCGGCAAGGACAAACACGAGCACGTCGACGCGCTGCCCGTCGCGATGGAACTCAACGAGGAGTTCAAGGGCAACGAGGACCACTCGAACCTCCCCCGGAAGTGGAAGGTCTCGATCACCGGCTGCCGCGAAGGCTGTGGCCAGGGCGACATCAACGACCTCGCGCTCGAACCCGCCACGAAGGAGATCGACGGCGAAGAGACGAAGGGCTTCAACATCCGCATCGGCGGCGGCCTCTCGCGTAACGAGCCGCGGCTCGCCCGCGACATCGACGTCTTCGTCACGCCCGAGCAGGCGTCCGAGGTCTCGGGTGCCATCTCCGCGCTCTTCCGCGAGAACGGCGACCGCGACAACCGCTACAACGCCCGCATCAAGTTCCTGATGGACGAGTGGGGGCCGGAGAAGTTCCGGAACGTCCTCCAGGAGGAGTTCGTCGACTTCGAACTCGAGACGGCAGGCGAGGACCTGCGCTCGGAGTACTCCTACAACTCCGGCTACGAGAACGGCGGCCACTCGGACCACGTCGGAATCCACGAGCAGGCCGACGGCAACTACTACGTCGGTCTCGACGTCCTGGTCGGTCGGATGGGCGTCGACGACACGAAGGAACTCGCCCGCGTCGCCGACGAGTACGGCTCCGGCGAGATCCGCATCACCCAGCGACAGAACGTCATCATCACCGACGTGCCCGAGGAGAAGCTCGACGCGCTGAAGAGCGAGGAGCTCCTCGACCACTACTCGCCGGACCCGCATCCGTTCATGCGCGGCTCCGTCGCCTGTACGGGCACCGAGTTCTGTTCGCTCTCCATCGTGGAGACGAAGAACCGCCAAGTGCGCTACGCCCGCTGGCTCAAGGAGAACGTCGAGCTTCCCGAGGGCGTCGAGGACTTCCACATCCATCTCTCGGGCTGTACGGCCTCCTGCGCGCAGCCGCAGATCGCCGACATCAGCCTCCGCGGGATGAAGACCCGCAAGGACGGCGAGCCGGTCGAGGCACTCGACATCGGGCTCGGCGGCGGGCTGGGCGAGAACCCGAACTTCGCCGACTGGGTCGCCCAGCGGATTCCCGTCGACGAGGTGCCGGGAGCCATCAAGAACCTGCTCGCGAACTTCGAGGAGCGTCGTGAGGGCGGCGAGACCTTCCGCGAGTTCGTCGAGCGCACCGACGAGGACGACCTCGCCGACCTGGTCGAACCCGAGGAGACCAGCTACGACGACCCGATGATGCACAACACGAAGATGACGTGGTATCCCTACGCGGAAGACGACTCGATGGACGCCAGCCCCGCGCCGACCGACGGCGAGGGCCAGCCGCTTCCCTCGGACGACTAACCACGACCTTTTTCTCCGGGAGGTTCGCCAGTGCCTCCGGCGCTGGCTCAACCCCCGGCAAAAAGCTCGGCCAAAAAGGCCGCGAGACTCGGGCTTACGCCCTCGCTCGCGGTGAGCGAGCTAGTTTTCCCCACCGGCGTCGACAGTGGCGTCGCTCACGACGCCTACTGCCCGCCGCCGCCGAACAGGATCATCGGGTCGCGCGTCTGGACCCAGACCCGCCCGTCGCCTTCGAGTCGCGTGACGAAACCCTCCCCTCCGAGCAGCGAGGACTTGATGCTGGAGTCTTTCGCGCGCGACACCGAGAGGTCCTCGCTCCACGCGAGCAGATGGTCCTCGTCGACGACGAGCGGTTCGTCGCTCGTGACCCGCTCCTCGCGGACCGCGCCGAACGCCGAGATGAAGGCCGTACCCGACCCGCCGAGACGGAGGACGGTGAGTTCGCCCGACGAGAAGAAGTTACTTGCCTCGTTGCGGGCGGTGCCGCGTTCGACGTCGGGTGTCCACGCGAGCAGCCCGCCGGACTGGACCTTCACCGGCCCGGTCTCGTCGATGTCGAGTTGGGCGATGTCGCCGAGATAATCCGGGGCGAGCACGGCCCGAGAGCCGTCGGTCTCCGCCTCAAGGAACGTCGTCATGACCTCCAGTTCGTCGGAGACGGCGCGTTTGAGCATCCCGCCGAGACCACCCTCGCTCGCGTTCGTCTCCGAGCGGATGGCGTCGCTGCGGGTCACCATCGAGCCGGGGTCGATGCCAACGCGGTCGCCGCTGTCCATCGTGACTTCGAGCGTCGCGTAGCTCCGTCCGTCGGCAATCTGGAACTCCATGCGCGGCCGTTCCGCGGCGTCGCATAAATTCTTTCAGGCGGGGTGGGACGGAATCTCACGGCGATGGGGACCTGGGGTTCGGGCGGCGTGGATGCTGTCGCGGACGACACGCCTATTCGAGTCGCCGACCGAGAGGTGAGTATGCCCGACCGACTCCTGCGCATCAACGCCTACACCACGTTCGATATGCTCGACGGCACCGCGACGGGCCACGACTTCGACGAGGAGGCTTTCGCCGTCCTCAACGTCACCGCCCCGCGGCAGAACCCCGACCACGTGAAACTCGAACTCGAACTCGACAACACGCAACTGGAGACGCTTCCGGCGCACGCCGACCGCGTCACCCTCAGTGCCGAGCAGGCACGGACGCTCGCGGGCGAGTTGGAGAAGTACGCCGACCGCGTCGAAGCGGCCCAGTTGGACAACGACGACGAGTAGCCGAGCAACGGCCGGTTCGCCACCGCCGAGAGCCGTGAGACTTCGGCACAGTTCCCCACGTGACTCGCTAACACCCGTTTTGATTTTAGCCGAAATGAGCGAGCGTTTGTCACGGTAAACCGAGTCCCAGTGAAAATAAGTAGTGCCAGAGCGCACGATTAGTTGAGGAACTCAACACATGGGCTATCACTCTCTCCACTCGTGTTCTCGTGTCGGCTCGACGACTCCCGGTTTCGGCAGCCGCAATACGCACACTGCGGCTGTTCCGAAACCGGGGGTGGGGCGATGAGTTCGCGCGGAACGCTCACCCTCTTCGGCGCGGCTTCGGTCTGTCTCGGCACTTCCTTCGTCGCCATCAAGGTCGGTCTCGCGACGGTCCCGCCAGTCCTCTTCGCAGCCTTCCGCTTCGACATCGCCGCCGTCCTGCTGCTCGCGCTCGCGGCGTATCTGTACGACGACTGGCTCCCACAGACGCGCCGCGACCTGCTCGGCATCGCCGCCAGCGCGGTCTTCATCGTCGGCATCAACAACGCACTGTTGTTCGTCGGCCAGCAGTACACCACGAGCGGCGCAGCCGCGATCATGTACAGTCTGATGCCCGTCGTCTCGCCGGTGTTCACCTATCTGCTGCTCGGCGAGCGCGTCGCGCGCCTCGACGTCGCCGGTATCCTCCTTGGTCTCGTCGGCGTCATGGTCATCGTCCAGCCCTCGCCCGACCAGCTCGGTGTCGGGACGGTGGGCCAGCTGCTCGTCCTCGTCGCCGCGGTCAGCGTCTCGCTGGGGAGCGTCCTCCTCCAGCGTGCTCGCCCGCGGCTGGCGATGCTCCCGCTGTCGGCGTGGGCGATGCTCCTCGGCGCGCTCGGTCTCCATGCGACGAGTCTCGCCATCGGCGAGTCGGCGGCGACCATCCCGCTGACGGCCGACACGGTCGCCGCCGTCATTTACGTCGGCGCGCCCGGAACGGCCATCGCCTACGGGGCGTACTTCCTGCTCATCGCCGACGCGGGCCCGGTCCGGGCCAACCTCGTCGCCTACGCCGTCCCGGCGGTCGCGACGGTGACGGCCTGGGCACTCCTCGGCGAGGCACTCGCGACGACGACGCTGGCCGGATTCGGCATCATCCTCGCGGGGTTCGCCCTCCTCCAGCGGACGCAGCTCCGCGCCGAGGTGGACCGGTTCCTCCACACGGCCGAACAGGACGTCCGGGCGTTCGAGCGCGAGAGCGACGACTGAACGGAGTCGCCGCGCGGCGGTGTTCGTCGCTCACTGTGGCGTCAACGGACACGAACTCCGCCCTCGGCTCGGCAGCGCGATTCTTTTAGAAGATCGAGTCAGAGATTATCGTCAGACGCGCGAGGAAATATTCAAGTGTATTGGTAACAATTGCCACGCAATGGGCAGACGGGCATCACGACTGCGCGGCTACTGTCCCTGTTGTGGCTACCGGACGCTGGAGCAGGACGAGCCGGGGTCCTACGAGCGGTGCGGCATCTGCTTTTGGCACGACGACCCCGAGCAGTTCGAGCGGGTCGACTATCCGGGCGGAGCGAACCGCGAGTCGCTCCGGGAGGCGTGGCGGAACCTCCGGGAGTTCGGCTGGTGTGGCCGCGGGTTCAGACCCGCGCTGCTGCGGAAACCGCGGTGTTCCGACCAGCGCGACCCGCGGTGGCCGTACGACGGCTGACTCCCCGCCTCAGAGTTCTCAGAGTTTCCCGCCGAGCACCTTCGCCGCCGTGAGCACGGGGTCCCAGACGGGACTGAACGGCGGCGCGTAGGCCAGGTCGAGCCGTTCGACTTCGGAGACGGTCAGCTCCCCGGCGAGTGCCGTCGCCACGGTGTCGATACGGATCGCCGCGCGGTCGCTGCCGACGATGGTGCCGCCGAGCAATTTTCCAGAATCGCGGTCGGCAGTCAGCGTGACGGTCGTCTCCGCCGCGCCGGGGTAGTAGCCCGAGCGCGACCCTGCGGTGATCGTCTCGCTCACCGGGTCGAACCCCGCCTCCCTCGCCTCCTCGTGGTCGACGACCCCCGTCCGGCCGCACTCCAAGTCGAAGGCCTTGAGCACGGCCGTCCCGGCGACGTCGCCGACGGGCGTCGGGTCTCCCGCGACAGTCCCGCCGATGGCCCGCCCTGCTCTGTTCGCGGTCAGCCCGAGCGGGACCCACGCCGGGCCGCCGGTGACGACGTGGCGGTCCTCGGCGACGTCGCCCGCGGCGTAGACCCCCTCGACGTTCGTCCGGCCGTACTCGTCCGTGGCGATGGCTCCCGAGTCACCCAGTTCGACGCCGGTCCCCGCGAGGAGGTCGGTGTTCGGCCGGATGCCGATGCCGACGAGCACCATGTCGACGTCGAGCGGGCCGTCACCGAAGGAGACGCCCGTCACGCGACCGTCGTCGCCAGCGAGGCGGTCGACTTCGGTGTCCAGATGCAGCGTGACGCCCTGTTCGCGTAGGTGCTCCTCGACGCGCTCGGCGACGGCCTCGCCGAACGGCTGGAGGACGTGCGCGGACCGCTGAAAGAGATGGACGTCGAGGTCGTGGGCCGCGAAGGCCTCGGCCATCTCGATGCCGACGTAGCCGCCGCCGACGAGCGCGACCGTCTCGGGCGGGTCCATCGCGCCGTACCGCGCCACGGTCTCGCGGTCGACGTACTCGCCGCCGCCGACCGCCTCGACGGACGCCGCGTCGGGGGCGTCGAGGAACGCGCGGATGGCCGCCGCCGAGTCGAGTCCGTGCAGCGTGAACACGCCGTCGAGGGCTGCCCCCTCGATGGGACTCGTCGCGGCGTGCGCGCCGGTCGCGACGAGCAGGTCGCCGTAGGCCTGCTCGACGGCGTCGCCGTCGGCGGTGCGGACGGTTACGGTTCGCTCGTCGGGTGACACCGCGACGACCTCGTGTTCCCGCCGGAGGTCGATACCGCGCTCTTCGATCTCCTCGGGCGAGAGTGCCAGGAGGTCGCTCAGATGCTCGATGTCGCCCTTGACGAAGTAGGGCGTCCCGCAGTGGGCGTAGGAGACCCACCGGCCCTTCTCGAAGACGATCACCTCGCGGTCGGGGTCGTCGCGCTTCAGTTTGCTCGCGGCACTCAGGCCGGCGGCGTCACCGCCGACGACGACGAACGGGTCGGTCATGTGTCGAGAGTCGGCCGCGGGCGACATGAAGGCTCGCGGGCGAGGTCGGACGCACGGCTAGCGGCCGACTGCGCCCGGTCAGACTTCGACGACCTGGCCGACTTCGGGCGCGCTCGCCTCGTAGCCGTCCTCGCGTAACTCGGCGGCGAAGTTCTCGCAGTTGTCGCCGTGGTTGACGAGAATCTCACTCGCTTCGTACGCCGAGAGGAACTCGCGGAGGCCGTCGTGGTCCGCATGAGCAGAGAAGTCGTAGGACTCGGCCTGCGCCGAGATGGGCATGATTCGGCCGTCGATCTCGGCACTGCCGCGTTCCAGAAGGTCGCGGCCGGGCGTCCCCTCGACCTGGTAGCCCGTCATGGTGATCTTGTTCGTCGGGTCGGCGCGGACCTCGGGGATGTAGGTCATCGCCGGGCCGCCCGAGAGCATCCCGCTCGTCGTCACGATGACGGTGTTCTGCTTCGCGATGCGTTTGCGCTGGCCGTTCCGACCCGTGACGAAACGGGCGTGGGACTTCGCCCGGCGGAGCGCGTCGGCGTCGCGGACGAACTCGGGGTGGTTCCGGAGCATCCGCGTCACCTGCTTGCCCATGCCGTCGACGTAGCACGGGAGGTCGTGGGCCTCACAGATGAGCAGCATCTCCTGCGTGCGGCCGATGGCGAAGGCGGGGACGACGACGGTCCCCCCCTCCCACATCGTCGTCTGGAGACTCTCGACGAAGCGGCGTTCGACCTCGCCGCGGGGGTCGTGTTCGACGTCGGCGTACGTGCTCTCGCAGATGACGACGTCGGCGTCGGGGCGGTCGGTCGACCCGGGGACGAGCCGTTGGCCGACGACGTCGCCGCCGTCCTCTTCGTCGAGGTGGAAGTCCGCGGTGTAGAGCAGTCGCGTGTCGCCGTCGTCGACGAGGACGTGCGCGCTGCCGGGGATGTGGCCGGCGTTGTAGAGCGTGACCTCGTGGCCCGCGGCCTCGAACGGTTCTCCATAGCCGTGTGGGTTCGACACCTGCGTCATCCGCTGGACGTGCGTCTCGGTGAACGGGCAGTCGTACGTCCCGCCGTGGAGTTTGAGCGTGTCGCGGGCGAGCGTCAGCGCGAGTTCCTGCGTCGGCGGCGTCCAGTGGATGGGCGGCCGCCGGTCGCCCGAGAGGAGCGTGGGGACCGCGCCGACGTGGTCGAGATGGCCGTGAGAGACGACGACTGCGTCGGGTTCGGGGGAGGCGACGGGATACTGCGGGGGGTTGCCGGTCAGCATCCCGTAGTCCAAGAGCAGGGAGTCGTTGACGAGGATGGCACTGCGGCCGACCTCGCGGGCCCCGCCGAGGAACTGGAGTTTCATTGGCGGGTCGTAGCGACTCACGCCCTATTCGTTCGTCGGTTTCGAGACGGAGAGGGCGAACCGCTAAGTGACGGCCGCGAGTCATCTCGGCCGTGACGCCCTCCACCCCTCGCTCGCGTCGTGACCTCGTGTCGCGTCGCTCGCTCCTCGGGCTCGCCGGAGCTGCCGCGGTCGGGAGTGCCCTCCTCGATCCGGCGTGGTTCCGCAGCGAGCAACGGCTCAGTTCGGATGACGACGACGCGTGGCCGATGAGCCGCGGCGGTCCGGAACGGACCGGCTTCGCCGAACGCGGCCCGACCGAGGAGGTCGGCGTCGCGTGGCACCGCGACCTCGGCGACTCCTTTCCCGGTCTCGCACTCCCCGTCGCCGTCGCCGACGAGACGGTCTACACGGCGACACGCTACGCGGTCCACGCGCTCGACGCGGCCGACGGGACGCCGCGCTGGGAGTACGGCTTGAGCGGCGAGGGCTGGTTCGGTTCCGACTTCTTTCAGAGCGGGACGCATTTCGTCCAGAGTCCGCCCGTCGTCGGCGACGAGGGGGTCTACATCTGCGCCGGGTCGGACCTCTTCGCCGTCGGGAGCCGGGGAACTGCCCGCTGGCAGTACGACACGTCGAGCAGTTTCGAAGACGTGCTCGTCGTCGGCAACACGGCTTATTTTACTTCGAATCTCGACAGCGAGACGCTCGTCGCGCTCGACACCGACTCGGGGGTTCCACGCTGGACCGACACACCGGCCCCGATTCTCCCGCGGGCGTACGGCGACGGTCTGCTCGTCGGCCCGACACTCGACCGCGACGAGGGAGTCCTGCGCGCCGTCTCCGCGGAGACAGGCACCACGCAGTGGAGTCGGGAACTCACCCTCGCCGACCCCTACCGGCTCGTGCCGACCGTCGCCGACGGCACCGTCTTCTACGGCGACACGACGCTCTACGCGCTCGACGCCGAGACCGGCGAGACACGGTGGACGTACGAGACGCCGGACGACAGCGGACTCGCACCGGTCGTCGCCGGCGACACCGTCTACGTCGTCGCCGAGTTCTCCGGACTCGTGGTCGCGCTCGACGCCGAGACCGGGGAGGTGCGTTGGGAGCGAACCGTCGAGCGGGCCGAGTCAGTCGAGAGTCCCGCCGTGACGGCCGACACGCTCTATCTCGCCGCCGGGAGGGCCGCCATCGGCCTCGACACGAGCGACGGCACGGAGCGGTTCCGCGTCGGCGTCCCCGGTGGCGGCGTGGACTCATTCGCACTCGCCGGAGGAACGCTCTACGTCGGCAGCGGCGAGACGGTCGTCGCGCTCCGGGAGGGTGAGCGATGAGCGACGAGAGCGAGCGTTCGGCTCGGACGGGTGGCGGCGTCCTACAGTCGCTGCTCGTCGTCTTCGGACTGAACGGTGCCTCGAACGTCGTCCTCTCGCTCGCCGTCGCACCACTGCTCGTCAACGAGCCGTGGAACTTCGCAACCTCGTGGTCGCTCCTCCTCACCGTCGTCGTCGTCGTCGCCCTGCGGCGGTGGGGACTCGGCCCGACGGTCAGAGAGGCGTGGACCTTCGGCATCACCGCGCTCGTCGCCACCGTCGTCTTCATCCCGTTTGGCGTCGGCGACCCCCGACTGAGTGGGTCGCTCTACCCGGTCCTCCGGGGTATACTCTCCTGCGTCGCCATCCTCGCGTTCGCGGGGTTCGTGACGACGCTCGGGATGGACGACCTCCGGCGAGTAGTGAAGACGGAGAAGTAGCCCGCTCGCCTCCTCGCCTCCTCGCCTACTCGGCGGTGTTATCGACGGATTCGGGTTCGTACGCCACCGCGACCGCGACCTCGTTGCGTCGGAGGAACGGTGGCGTGTAGGGGGCGTTGTACTGCAGGAGGAACGGCTCGCCGCGCAGGTCGAGATCGCGCTCGGCGAGCGTGTCGAGCAACGCCGACCGCTGGTCTGTGACCCGCTCGTCGGTCGCCCACCACGAGAACGTCTTCACCGCGAGCGTCTGCGGCGGCTGGACGACGAGCCGGACCCGCGAGTCGGTCGGCGTCGGCGCGGTCGCGGGCGTGTACTCCGACGGGAGGTAGAAGGCCATCGTGACCTCGCCGTCGCCGTCGTCCGTGCGGACCGGTGCCGTCATCGACAGCTCGTCACTGTCGGTGTCGCGCGCGCCGGTCGTCGCACGCTCCGTCCGCACCGGCGCGGTCATCGACACCGTCTGGCCGTCCGCGTCGCTGGCGACGGGAGCCGTCATCGACACTTCCTCGCTCGACTCGTTTGCCCCCGAGAGGTAGCGGAACAGCCGTCGGAACGCGGCTTCGTTGCTCTCGGCGGTCGTCTCGACGAGGATCGTCCGTGGATACCGTCGAATCTCGACGCCGTCGAGTTCGGCGAGCGTGTCGTAGGGGACCCGTTCGGTCGACCGGGTGGAGTACAGTCCCCAGCCGGTCCAGAGCGCGAGGCCAGCGCCGCCGACGGCGAGCAGGCTCTTGGTGAGCGTTCGCATGAGTGAGAGGAGGGGCGCGAGCGACAAAACCTATCGCCTTACTTCACCGTCACGTAGGTCAGGAAGCCGACGGCGACGAGCTGGAGTGTCCGGAGCGCGAGGATGGCGTTCTGGACGACCGGCTCGCCCGAGTAGAGCATCGTCGTACTGAAGAAGAAGTAGATGGCCAGGGCGTTCTCCAGGATGAGCGTCGCGCCGAAGGCGATGAGTCCGAGCGTCAGCGTCGACTCGAAGGTCCGGTAGTTGCGGACCCAAATCCCTGTGAGCACGAGCAAAAAGAGGATGCTCAGTCCCGAGAGGGCGGTCGCGACCGTCAGTGTGGTTGTCATAGCCATGGTTAGTCCATCTTCGTCAGGATGTCCTCGAACTGCTCGCGGTGGTGCTCGAAGCGGTCGGTGAGGAAGTACATCGTCCCGTAGCTGGCCTCGCCCTTCTCGACGACGTCGTGGTCGACGAGCAGGTCCAGATGGTAGCGGATCGTGTTGTACTCCAAGTCGAGCGTCTCCGAGAGCTGGTTGGCGTTCCGGGGACGCTCCGAGAGGGCGCGAATGATGCGCGCGCGGTTCTCACCGCCGCGCATCCCGGCCAAGAGATACCAGAGCGCCTTCTCCATCCGAGTTCACCTCCACTGTCGGCGACGTGGCATATATACGTGCTCATGGCCGGAGCGTCTTCGACACCCAGCCGGAGGCCCCGTTGGGGAACGCCGAAGCCTCGTCTTCGGGCTGGAGCGTGCCGGTACCGTCGGTGGCGCGGACGACCACCTCGTGTTCGCCCCCGGGCGGCTCGTACCGGTAGACCCACTGCCGCCAGACGTCGGTGCCGGGCAGCCGCTCCGACAGCTCCGCGTCAGCCCACGTCGCGCCCCCGTCGGTCGAGACCTCGACGCGCTCGACGTCGCGGGTCCCGGCGTAGGCGTGGCCCGCGACCTCGATGCGGCCGTCGTCGAGACGGTTGTCGACCCACAGCTTCGCGACGGTGTTGACCGGGCCGGTGCCGTGCCAGCCGCGTTTCTCCCAGTAGCCGTCGGCGGGGCGGTCGAGGATCTCGATCTCGTCGATCCACTTGACGTTGATCTCGCCCCAGTGGCCGGGGATGAGTGCCCGTGCCGGGTAGCCGTGGCCGCGCGGGAGGATCTGTCCGTTCATGCCGATGGCGAGAAAGCCGTCGCGGAGGGCCGACAGCGGGAACTCCTCGTAGAAGCCGTCGGCGGCGCGGAACATCACACAGCAGCCGTCGTCGACGCCAGCGGGTTCCACGAGGTCCATGATGGACACGCCGGTCCAGACGGCGTTGTCCAGCTTCCTGCCGTTCAGCGGTTCGCCGACGCAGCGCAGCGAGACGAAGCGGTGCTCCATCTCCATCCGGGCAATCTCCTCGTAGGAGTAGGTCACCTCCTCGTCGACCGCGCCGGTGACCGAGAGCGACCAGTCGGCGGCGTCGAGAGCCGGGTCCGTCGAGTTGATGTCGACCTGGTAGAACGAGTCGCTGACGAGGGGTTCCAGCCCCGCGACCGCGAGCGACTGCTCGCTCGCCTGTGCGAGCATCGCGTCGACCTCGGGGACGGCCCACGGCTCGCCGACGTCCAGCGTCGACGACGCGGACGACGCCGACTGTGAGTCGGCACGCGCACCCAGCGCGTAGCCACCGAGAACGAGCGGGAGCGCGCTCGCGATAGCCGCGAGGACGCGCCGCCGACCCGGTTGGGCCGCGTCGCCGTCGATGGCCGGGAACCCCCGAACCGCGACGAGGTCGGCGACGGCCGCGACCAGCCCCGCGGCGACGCCCGCCGCCAGCGACGGGAGGGGTGCCCCTGTGACGGCGTAGGCGACGGCGAGGACCGCCGCGGCGACGACCGGGCCCGAGACCGTCCCGCCGAGCGCGCGGTCCGCTCGCTGGCCGACCAGCGTCGCCCCGGCGAAGAGCAGCGTCGCGATACCGAGCGCGGTGAGGACGTTCAGCTGGTCGCCGAAGTCGCCGAGGACGACGATGGCGAAGGTGATGACCGCACCCGGTAAGCGGCGGGCGAGGAAGCCCGCGATGGGACCCGCGACGAACGCGGGCGTGAACGATGCGACCGCGAAGGAGCCAGCGACGCCCGCGACGCCCGCGAGGAGTGCCACGAGGATGCGAGCGGGCCACGAGTGTGACGGGGTAGCGTCGCTCGGTTCGGGGGATGTGTCAGCTGGGTCGGTTGGGGGCGAAGACATGAGGTGTGGTAACTCTCCAGATCTCAGTTGTCCATCGCTTGGGACGGAGAGATGGTTAGTCTGACGACCGAGGTAGTCTCGGGATAGTCGTAGCCGTCGTCGACGTCGCCGATGCGGCGGACCGTGCCCATCTCGTCGTCGCCGGTGTTCGGGCCGGACTGTCTCGGGGCCTGGTTGGGGCCGACGCCCGGCTCCTCGTTGACCTCGGTGCCGGCGTCCCAGAGCAGCAGGTGGCTCGTCCGGTCGCCGTCGACGGGTTCGTCGTTCTCGTCGAACAGTGGAATCCCGCTCGGTTCGGGCGCGTAGAACAGGTCGTTCGACTGGACGAACATCGTCGCCAGCGACAGCCGGTGGCCCGCGTGGGCCTCGACCTGGAAGGTGTACGCGCCGCCGGGACCGATGGGTCCCGCCTCGTCGCCGCCCTCGGGGACGGCCGCGGCACCCGCGTGGTCGACGCTCATCTCGACTTCGCCGACCAAAGTCGACGGACCGCCGTCCTCGGCGAGCGTTTCGAGGCCGGGGCTGGCCGCCTCGTCCTCGGTGAACAGCGAGACGCCCTCGTCGTGGACCGCGTAGGCGACTGGCGCGAGAACCGCGGGCACGGGACCTTCAGAAGTCTGGAGCGTCTCCGCCGAGCCGACGTTCTCGACGCGGACGGTGAACGTCGTGGCCATCATGCCGTCGTCCATCGATTCGCTTGTCGTCTCGCTCATGCTCTCGTTCATCTCGCCACCCATCGACTCCGTCGTCGTCTCGCCGCCCATCGACTCGGTGGTCGGCTGGCTCCCGCCGTCGCCGCCGGTCGTACAGCCCGCGAGCGCGACTGTCCCGGCCGCGCCGACGCCGATGAGGAACCGCCGCCGTGTCGTGTCGTGTGTCATTACGACCGAAGAAGCGTCGTTCGAGGGGATATTGATTTTTCAAAGTCGGACTCACATCGGCCGAACATCCGACGAAACTCTCTCGAAACTCTCTCTAGAATCTCCCTCGACTTCGAGCCGAAACGGAGGGGTCGCGCCGTCGACGCCGACGAACTCATGGGTCTCGGCGCGCGAAGAGGGGTATGACCGAGGACGACGTCACGACGCAGCTCACCGCGCTCGCCGACGAGCTCGCCGCGACCGCAGAGCGGCCGATGCGGCCCGACGTGACCCACTGGGTCGCCGAGGCCGACGCCGTCGCGGGCGACGTTGCCGATGGTGTCGATGTCGGTGGCGACGGTGGCCTGCCGGACGAGGTGGTCCGCGAGCGCGTCGGCCACGTCCGCGAGCTGCTGTCGCACGTCGAAGAGACCGGTGACGAGAAAGCCGATGAGCACGTCGCGACGGCGAACAGACTGGCGGAGGCGGTGCTGACGGAACTCGACTGAAGCGTTCACAGACCACCACAACCTCCTTACCGGAAACGGGACACACCGATTCATGGACGAGGACGTCGCGTCGGCACTGGGCAGCGCGTTTCCCAGTCGAGAGGTCGACGACATAGGGTCGACAGGACCCTCTTGGAACGAGAAGAACCAGACGGTCAGAGTCGAGTTCGTCGACGGCGGGGCGGTCTATCTGAAACTGGCAGCCGACGGCGACGGGTCGCGAATCAGACGAGAGCGTGCCGTACTCGACTACGTGAGCGCGAACTATCAAGTTCCGACGCCGACAGTACTGGTGAGCGAGACCGACACGCGAGTTCCGTATCTCGTGACCGACCCGGTCGCTGGCGAGACAGTCTCGAGAGTGTGGGCCGACGCCGACGACGCAGAACGAGCAGCGGTGGCACGACAGGTGGGCAAGGCACTCGCATCCCTCCACAGCCGTCGTTTCGACGGCCACGGCCGCGTCGTCGGTGGCGACGCCGACGGTCTCGAACTCGATCGAGGGTTGTGGACGGACGTCTTGAACGAGTCCGTCGCCGAGATGCGCGAACTGGCACCCGACGACCGGTTCGACGGATACTTCGAGACGGTGACCGACGCCGTCGAGACGAACCGCTCACTCCTCGACGACGCACCCGCCGCCCTCCTCCACGGCGACCCGGCGGGTCCGAACAGCTTTTGCGTCGGCGACGACGTCGGCTTTCTCGACTGGGAGCGCGCGCACGTCGGTGACCCGGCACGAGACCTCTATCGGGCCTACGACCAGCAGTTCTGCACGCTCCGAGCGGCGGCCTCAGAGCGGATTACGACGGCGTTCTTCGACGGCTATCGCGAGCGTGCCGGTGGACTGCCGGACGGGGCCGAGAAGCGGCGGCCCGTGTACGAAGCCGTCAGGTTCCTCGGTGTCGTCGGATACTTCGAGCACTGGGTGGAGTTCTCGGACGAACCATCGGACGAGCTCGCGACGTGGATGGAGGGAGAGATGGAGCGGCGGCTCGCAGCGGTTCGGTGACTGAGCGACTGAGCTACTCCCGCGGGACGCGTTCGATCTGAAACTCCCGGTAGCCGCCGTAGGCGACGTCGAGCGCGCCAAGCCACCAGTTCCAGCGCGAGGGCAGAGAGGTCCCCTCGGGCGCGTCCGCGAGGTTCTCGACGATCTCCTCGACCGTCAACGGACGGCCCCGGTCGGCTTCGTGTGTGCCCGAGTCCGCGAGGTCGCGGGCCTGCCGGGCGACGACGCGCCGTTCGGCGGCCGTCCCGCCGAAGGCCGCTTCGAGGGCGGTCTCCAGTTCTTCGGGGTCCATGTCGTCTGAGAGGGGCGTCCGGCGCTTGAGTGCTGTGTTCAGGCGAGCCACGCGAGCACGACGAACAGCAGCCCCCATCCGGCGAGGAACCATCCCACAGCAGCCGTCGGGGGCGGGCCGAAGAACGTCAGCGCGGCCGCGACGGCGACGAACAGGAGGCCGAGCCCGACGAGTGTCCAGCGCGCCGTCGTCCCCCGTGTCTCCTCCTCGGCCTCAGCGGTTCGCTCGGCCAGCGTCGCCAGCGCGGCCCGGAGGTCGGCACCGACTCGCGCGGGGAAGACCAGCCCGAACGGTTCGGTGAGCGCGTTTCCGCGGCGGTGTCGGAGCAGACAGACGACGTACGGGCCGAGTCGGAACGTGCGAAACCACCGGAGGCCGCTCAGGTCGTGGTCGAACGTCCGACCCCTTCGCTCGCGGACGAGTTCGCCCGTCTCGACGTCGAGACGGCCGTCGTACTGTCCCGAGACCGCGACCGACCACGCGGCCGCCACGCCGACGGCGTAGACGGGCAGAAGCCACGGCGCGACGCCTACGGTGAGAAAGGCGACGAAGGCGAGCGGGAGGGTGAGCGCGAGCCACCGGAGGCGGAGTTCGGACAGCCACGCGACGAGTCGGCCGCGTTCGTCCGCCTCGCCGTAGCGCAGCGCGTACCAGCCGTAGAGCAGCGAGAACGGCCCGCCCACGACGACCGCCGCGAGAATCACGAGGACGGCGCGGCTGTTTCCCGACAGGACCAAGCCGAGGACCGCGAAGGCGAGCACGCCCGCGAGGACGAGTGCGGCACTGACGGCGAAATGTTTGACCGCGGCGGCGAGTCGGCCCGGCGGCTGGCCGGACCACTCGATTCGGGAGGGGACCATGCGAGAACTACTCCGGATTCGGTCAAAAGTCTGTGGCCGAATCGGTCACGTGTCCGTGGTCGGCTTGCTCACACGCTCGTGACCTCACTCCCACCAGTCGCTCCGGCGCTCGCTGTAGCTCGCATCCTGGAACGGCCGGGGTCGCTCGTCGACCGCTTCCATCCCGAGTCCGTAGGCCAGCCAGTTGCCGACGTGCCAGCCGACGGCGGACGTATCGAGGTCGACGAGCGTGACCCGGAGCTTCGTGTAGGTCTCGATGGCCCCGTCGCCGTCGGGGTCGGGACCGAGCATCTGGCCACACGATCCTGCACCATCGTCACAGGGAGAGGTCTCGCTGAACTGGACGACGACGTCGGCCTCGTCGGGGTCGTCGACGAAGGTGAAAGAGAGGTTCGACGGGACGCCCTCGGTGCCGTCCGCGCCGGACGCGAAGTAGTCGAGGGCGTGGCCGACCTGGTCGCGAGCATCCGCCGGGTCCGAGGCGTTGGTGTCGTCGATGTAGACGGTGAACTCGGCGTCCTTCCACGGGAAGGCGCGGTCTTTCGCGTCCGGCTGCGGCTGAGTGTAGAGCACCGACTCGGCGGCCATCACGTCGGCGGGCGCGTCGTCGTGACGGAGACCGAGCGTGTGGCCGAACTCGTGTTCGAGGATGAGCGTCGTCGACTCGGCGGAGAGACCGGTCTGGATGTAGACGGCTTCGGGCCGGTCGAGCTGTCGGGAGTCGGTGACGAGCGGCGCGCAGCCGACGGCGTCGTTCGTGTCGCCGCAGGCCGGGACGTCCTCGACGAAGCGGACGACGATATCCGGCGAGTCGGCGTCGGCGTCGACGCGGTACGAGATGTTGTAACCGGCGTACTGCGGGGCGTTCGCCTCCCAGTAAGCGGTCGCATCGGCGACGAGCGCGGCGTAATCGCGGTCGGTGGCTGGCCCGTCGACAGCGACGACGACGGGGTCGCTTCCCCACGGGTTGGTCCGTGGCCGACTCGCGTCGCCCGTCGAACCGGTCGAACCGTCGACGTCAGCGGTCCCGCCACCGCTGCCGCTGGCTGCGGTCACCGGCTCCGAGCCAGCGGGGCTGTCGGTCGGCCCGAAGGCCACACCGAGACAGCCCGAGAGAACGACGAGACAGACGAGTGAGAGCGAGAGCACCACGCGACGCATTGGCTGTCTCTGGGGTGCAAGTGGGTAAGAGGATTGCGGCCCCGCGCCGGTCGGGTCGGACCGTCGCCGGGGAGTCAGTCTTCGGTGTGGTCCGTCCCGTCGGATTCGGGTCGCACGCCCGCCAGTCGGAGCGCGTTCCCGGTGACGCCGAGGCTCATCCCCATGTCGCCGACGACGATGGCGACGATGACCGAGACGTAGCCGAGCGGCGCGCCGATTGCCAGGACGGCCTTGACCCCAAGCGACGCCCAGATGTTCTGCCGGATGACGCCGTTGGCGCGGGAGGCGAGGTCGTAGAGGTAGGGCAGCCGCGTCAGGTCGTCGGCCATCAGTGCGATGTCCGCCGTCTCCAGGGCCGTGTCGGTCCCGGCGGCACCCATGGCGATGCCGACCGTCGCCGTGGCGAGGGCGGGCGCGTCGTTGACGCCGTCGCCGACCATGGCGACGCCGCCCTCGTACTGCTCGCGCAGTTCCTCGACGGCGGCGACCTTCTCCTCGGGGAGGAGGTCCGCCCGGACCTCGTCGATGCCGACCTGCTCGGCGATGGCGTTGGCCGTCCGCTCGTTGTCGCCGGTCAGCATGGCGACGTGGTCGACGCCGAGTTCGCGCAGGCGGGCGACGGCCCACTTGGCTTCGGGACGGACCGTGTCGGCGATGGCGACGACGCCCTCCAACTCCTCGTCGGTGCCGACGAGGATGACCGACTTCCCCTCCGCCTGGAGCCGGGGGATGGTCTCGTTGACGAGGTCGAGGTAGGTACCGTGGTCGCAGGCCTGCGGGTCGGCGGCGTCGCCGTTCTGTCCGGCAATCACTCGTCCGCCGTCCGTATCGTCGCGGCTGCCCAGTGCCGCGCCGCCGTCAGTTTTCACGTGCGTGTGCTCCAACTCGAAACCGAGGTCCGCGAAGAGCGCGGGCTTGCCGGCGTAGTGGGTCGTCCCGTCGAGGTCGGCCTTTACACCCTTGCCCGTGATAGCCTCGAAGTTCGTGATCTCGCGGTCCGAGACGCCCTGGTCCTCGGCGTAGTCGATGATGGCCGTCGCGATGGGGTGTTCGCTGCGCTGTTCGATGGCGCGGGCACAGCCCAGAAGCTCCGTGTCGGTCGTTTCGTTGAGCGTGATGACGTCCGTGACCGACAGCTCGCCCGTCGTGAGCGTGCCGGTCTTGTCGAAGGCGACGGCGTCGACGCCGCCCATCGCTTCGAGATGGTTGCCACCCTTGATGAGCACGCCGTTGCGCGCGGCCGAGGTGATGCCCGAGACGACCGAGACGGGCGTCGAGATGACGAACGCGCACGGACAGGCGATGACCAAGAGCGTCAGCCCCCGGACGAACGCCTGGGTCCACGTGACGCCGAAAATCGCGGGCGAGAGCAGCACCGTCGCGACCGCGAGGACGACGATGACCGGCGTGTAGTAGCGCGCGAAGCGGTCGACGAACTGCTCGGATTCTGTTCTATTTGACTGGGCGTCCTCGACCAGCTGGATGACCTGCGAGAGCGTCGAGTCCGCCGAGGCCGCCGTCACCTCGACTTCGAGATAGCCGCCCTCGACGATGCTCCCGGCGTAGACCTCGTCGCCCTCGGCCTTGTCGGCCGGGACGCTCTCGCCGGTGATGGGCGACTCGTCGACCGGCGAACTGCCCTCGCGGACGACGCCGTCCAACGGCACCTTGTCGCCGGGGCGGACGACGACCGTCTCGCCGACGGCGACGTCCTCGACGGCGACGGTCGTCTCCGCGTCGTCGCGCAGGACGGTCGCGGTGTCGGGCGAGAGTTCCATCAGTTCGCGCATCGAGTCCCGCGCGCGGTCCATCGAGAACCGTTCGAGGAGTTCGGCGACGCTGAACAGCACGGCCAGCGTGGCGGCCTCGAACGGGAGATCGACGATGAGCGCGCCGACGATGCCGGCGGTCATCAGGAAGTCGATGTCGAGGTTGCGGTTCACCGCCGAGTAGTAGCCGTTGCGGACGATCTCCTGCCCGGCGACGAGCACCGCACCGAGATAGAGCGCCCACGCGACCGTCACCTCGCGGCCGAGCGCGGTCAGGAGCGTCACGTCGAACGAGACGAGGAGATACTCGACGACGATGCCGAGCAGGAGGAACGTCGCGCCGCTCCACGTCTTGAGTGCGCGGGGACTCCGCCAGACGCTCTCGCGGCCGTCGTCTTCCTCGTCGTCGGCGACGGCGTAGCCCGCACCCTCGATGGCGGCGACGACCGAGCCGCGGGAGGCGCGGGCGGTGTCGTAGGTGACGAGCACGCGGCCCGTCGTCGGCTGCGTCTCGTACTCCAAGACGCCGTCGACGCCGCTCAGGGCGTTCTCGACCTTCCCCGCGCAGGAGGCACAGTCCATGTCGGGGACGCTGAAGGCTTCCGAATCCGTGTCTTCGACCGTGTAGCCCGCGCTCTCGACCCGTTCGCGGACGGCGTCGAGGCTCGTCACGCTCGGGTCGTAGCGGACGACGAGCGTGCCCGTCGTCGGCCGCGGGTCGACGGCCGAGAGTCCCTCGAGGTCGGCCAGCGCGTTCTCGACCTTGCCCGCACAGGAGGCACAGTCCATCTCGGGGACGGAGAGCCGGAGTTCCTCCCCGTCGGCGTCGCCAGCGGGGTCGGCGGCGAGCGTTTCGTGGTCGTGGCTGTGGCCGTCCCCGTAGTCGTGTGTCTCACCCCCGTTGTCGTGGCTGTGACCGTCGCCGACGTCGGCCGTGGCTGTCTCGTCGCCGCAGCCACACGCCTCGTCGGCACACCGGTCACCGGTATCGTCGCTCATTAGCCGACGCTAGTCGTCCCGAAGTTATTAATCTCCCTGCCATTCCCACCGGCTTAGTTAATAACAACACCCCGATTTGAGAGAGCGAGTTAATAACGAGCACCGCGGCTCGGCGAGTCGAGTGTGGCTGAGAGGAGTAAGCCCCCTTCTGTTCCTCCCGACATTCGGCTGAGCGTCCGCGTCCTGCGTTCGGACTACCTTTGGGCACGCGGTCGACGCACGAATCGCGTCGAGTCGCGCGCCGCGTGGCACGGACTTGCACCGGTGAGGATTCGCCGTTCCATCCGTTCTCGGCCGTCTACTCGCGGGCGCGAGGCGCCCGTTCGTGTTCGAGATGCGTGGCATCTCGCTGCCCTCGACGGGTCAACTCCCCTCCCTCGCGGTCGGGTTCGCACGTCTCATCGGTCGGGCCGAGTGGTCTCGTTTCTGTTCCAGAGCCAGCCGTCTCCGACTCCGGGCTTGCGCCCGGTCACCCGTCCGAACGGTGGGGGGACTTTCCTCATGCACCGGGGCACGTCGGCCGAAGGCCGCCGTGGGGTTCCGGCGCACGGTGGTCGGGCTCTCTCTGCCGACTAGGGCTAGTCTGTCGGCTCAAATAAGGGGTTCGATAGCCGTAACGGGTGGTTAAAATCCCTCATGATTCATCTTGTCCGAAGGGAAGCGTTGAAGTCTATCGGCACCCTGTGTGAGTGTATGTCCGAGGCGCAGACCGTACGCCTCTCCTACGAGGATGGGGCTCGGGCGGTCGAACTAGCGCGGGAATCGGTTGAATCGTACGTTCTTCACGGACAACGGGAGCAGCCCGGCAGTATGCGGGACGCGTTCTACAACCGCACCGGGGCGTTCGTCCGGCTGACTTCGACTCGGGGCCGAGGTCGCGTGCGAGGCTGTGCCGGCAGCTACAAGAGCAAAGACCAACTCGGCCACGCAATCGTCGACGCGGCCATCAAGGCCGCCTCCGGCGACTCCTGTGGCTCCGAGATCGAACCGGCGGAGCTACAGAACCTCAACATCTCCGTCTGCATCGTCTCCAACCAGATCCTCACCAACGACCCACTCAACGACCTCGTTCTTGGGAAACACGGGGTCGCGGTCGACAAGGGCGGCAACCACGGCTGGCTCTATCCGACCATCCCGATCGAGAACAACTGGAGCAAGGAGAAGTATCTGACACGCGTCTGCCGGAAGGCGAAACTCTCGCCGCTCGCGTGGCAGGACGAGGATACCATGGTGACGCTCATCGAAGGACAGGTCTTCCGCGAGCGTCCCGACGGCGGCAGCGTCCAAGAACTGAAAGTGTAGCGCACGGCTCTCTGCCCTCTTTTCACCGCTTCCACTCCCGACTGACGACGGTCTCGTCTCACACCGTCAGCGTCTCATCTCTCGGTTGCTACTCCTCGCCGAAGCCCGTCAGCGTCGCGTCCGCCGCCGCCCGCTCGGCCGCCGCGTCGAGGTCGAAGGGTTCCTCGTCGACGACCTCGCCGTCACGAATGAGCGGTTCCATGAGCGTCTCCGCATCCGCGGGTGCGTCGTGGCCGCGCAGGCCGACGTGGTGGCCGCCGTCGGCCGTCCGATACACTTCTTTCACGCCCGAGAGCTTGCCGCGCTTGGCCGCCGGTTCGCCGTCGACCTCGACGATGTCGAGCGCGAAGTCCACCGGGTCGGCGTTCGAGACGTAGCCGCCGACGCCGAAGCCGTCGACGTGGTCTCTCAAATGCCGGAGGTCGCTCGGGCCGAGTCCGCCGCTGACGAAGATGTCGACGCCGTCGATGTCGCGGGCGTCCAGCTCCCAGCGGACCTCCCGGCAGATGTGTCGGAAGTCGCCGCGGCGCGAACTGGTCGTGTCGAGCCGTACCCCGGAGAGGCGGTCACCCAGGGTGTCGACCGCCCGGACGACCTCGTCTTTCTCGTCGGAGTAGGTGTCACAGAGCGCGACGCGGGGGACGTCCTCGTCGACCGCCTCGTCGAAGGCCTGCCACGCCTGCTCCTGATTGCCGCGGCCGAAGGCGATCATCAGCGCGTGGGGCATCGTCCCGCTCGCTTCCTTGCCCAGGATGTCGCCCGCGGCGACGTGCGAGAAGCCGTCGAGACCGGCGATGAGGGCGTTCCGCTCGACGACCGCCGCCATCGACGGATGGACGTGCCGCGCACCGAACGAGAGGACCGTCGAGTCGGGGGCCGCCCGCCGGGCTTCGAGCGCTGCCGTCGCGATGCCCGAGGCGTGTGAGAGAAAGCCCAGAAGCGAGGTTTCGAGCCGGGCGAACGCCAGATACGACCCTTCGATACGCATCACGGGACCGCCGTCGAACAGCCGCCCCTCGGGGACCGTGTCGACGTCGACGTCGTGGCCTTCCAGCAGGCGCGCGGCGTCCTTCAGCCCCGCGAAGAGTTCGAACTCGCCGTCGGGGAACTGGTCGGCGGTGACCTCGGCGACGACGTGGGGGTTCTTGCCCGCGTGTCGGAGTGTCGTCTCCGTGCGGTCGAAGTAGGCGTCGGTGGCACGGCCGGACAGGATGGCCTCGTCGCCGACGATGTCGAAGGTGCTCATTGGCTTCGCTTCTGCCGGGAAATTCAAAAAGACATCCGTTCGGGCGGCAGTTGGGGAGCGAACAGTCAGCCCGACCGGTGGACGTCGTCTAACTCCTCGACGGTCGGCGCGTTGACGATGACGACCCGCGTCCCCTCTCGCGTCACGCGGAAGGCGTCGCCGAACGGCCGGTCGTCGGGGACGCGGTAGACGCCCTCCGAGACACGCTGGCCGCCGACGTAGAGCTGGAGTGTCGTCCGGTAGGCCGCCGCGAACTTCTTGGCGTCGGCGACGGTGTCCCACTCGGTCGCCCAGACGTAGCCGTAGTCGGCGTCGTCGCCCTCGCCGTGGCGGTAGGGGACGACGCGGTCACCGCCCCAGCCCGCGGTCACCGGATGGTCGTAGTTGTACGCGGAGTAGTTGCCCGTCTTCGTCCGCAGATGCGACCGCTCGATGTAGCCGTGCTGCCAGAACATCGCAACCATCGACGCCTCGCCGACGGTGTCGCTCTCCGGACTCGAAAACCGCGACCACTCGGCCGACGAGCGGTCGGGGACGGCCACGTCGACCGGCGTCTCGTCGGGATACGCCTCGGGATGGATGAGCTGCTCCGTGCTCTCGGGGCTACGGCTGTACGCGCCGTCGACGGCGTCCCAGCCGCCGCGGCGACGGAGGTCGTCGACGAGCGTCGGTCCCTCGCTGTAGGGGGCGTAAATCGTGAGGAAGACGCCCGGCGCGGAGAGCGCGCCGCCGGCACCGCCGTCGCTCGGCGCGTTCGCTACGCACTCGAAGACGCCGCTCGCACACCGCTCCTCGTAGAGCTGTTCGACGTAGCGCGCGTCGCCCTCGACGATACCCTGGCGGGCGAGTTGGGCGTCCTGCGTCCGGGCGTCGCTCGACAGCCCGAACTGCTGGTCCTGCAGCGCGTGGACGAGTTCGTGGGCCAGCGTCGTACGGTCGATGGCCGGCGTCTCGGCGTCGCTGACGACGACGATTCGCTCCTCGCTCGACGAGTAGTAGCCCTGCACCGCGCCGCCGTAGAGTTCGTCGAAGACGTCGCTCACGTCGGTATCCTCGCCGACGAGCAACAACGCCTCCCAGACCTGGTTGTTCCACGCCCGATAATCGGCGTCGGGGTCGCGGTCGCCCCCTCTCGACTCGCGGAACTCCGCGCGGGAGATGACCTTGACGGGGACCGACCGCTCGAACTCCAGCCCCCGGATATGTTCGACGCGGGCCATCGTGCGGGCGACGAACGCCTCGCGTTCGGTCTCGTTCAGGCCGTCCGATTGGTCGACGGCGATGGACTCGTTGTACCAGTAGCCGTTCTCCCAGCCGAGTCTGTCGGTCGCGGGGTCGTCGGGCCACTGCCAGTCGGCGTCCGGGGTGGGCCGCGCTGTCGGCGCGGCACAGCCGGAGACGACGAGGACGACGGCGAGGAGGAGGGCGAGTCGTCGTGACACACCGGAGATGGGCGCGCGGCCGACAAAGGTCGTTCGGCGGCGGAGAAAGAGTTACTCGCCGGCGCGGACGCCCGCGAGAGCCTCGACGGTCGGCGCGTTCGTGATGGTCACCGTGTCGCCGCGCTGGACGACGCGGAAGGCGTCGCTGAAGCCGTTGTCGTCACCCTCGGGGATGCGGTAGACCGACCCCGGACCGGACGCGTCCTCGACTTCGGTCGCGTTACGGTAGTCGAGCAGTTGGCCGTAGCCGTCGCGGAAGTCGTCCGCGGCCGACTCGTTGTCGAAGCGGACGGCCCAGACGTAGCCCGAGCGGTCCTCGGCGTCGGCGTCGGCGTAGGCGACGAAGCGGTCACCCGCGAAATCGTCGGAGTAGTCGGTGTCGTAGTTCAGCGGGTCGAAGGTCCGCGGCGTGCCGTTGTCGTCGGTGTTGAGCCACGACCGCGGCGAGACGATGGCCGCGCCGGGCTGTTCGTACAGCGGCGACGCGAACATGGCCGCCAGCCCCGCCTCGCCGACGCGGCCGTAGTTCACGCGACCCTCGGGTTCGACGCGCTCCCACGACCCCGTGGTTCGGTCGTCGACGGTCGGCACCGACGGCTCGCTCTCGGGATACTGGCCGGGGTGGATGGTCTGGGAGGTCGACGTCGGCGGGGTCTCGTAGACCGCGTTCACGGCGTCCCAGCCGCCCGCCTCGTAGACCTGGTAGACGAACGCCGGGCCGTCCGAGTAGGGCTGGTATTTCAGGAAGTACGGCCCGAGGTCGGCGAGACCGCCGGAGCTGGAGCCGCTGGAACTGTTGTTGCTGGTCTCTCCACTAGCACTGCCAGTGTCGCTCAGACAGGTCCACTCCTCGCCACACCGCTGTCCGTAGAGGTAGTCGACGAGGTTACCGTCGCCTTCGATAATGCCGTCGGCCGCGTTATGCTGTTCGCGGGTCGACTGGTCGAACGACGAGAGGTCGAACTGCTGGTCCTGCAGCGCGTGGAACAGCTCTTGGGAGAGCGTCACCTCCGAGACGCTCGGGGTCTGAGAGTTGCTAACGAGGACGATCCGTTCCTCGCTCGGGGAGTAGTAGCCGCCGACCGAGGCACCGCGGTTCTGCGACTGCACGGCGATGGAGTCCGTCGACTCGTTGATCATGAACAGCGCTTCGAACTTCGCGTTGTCGAACGTCCGGCGGCTCGGCGGCGTCTCGCGGTCGCTCTGTGAGGACGCGAACTCGTCGCGGCTGACGACCTCGACGGGGACCGACCGCTCGAACTCCAGCCCACGGATATACTCGACACGGGCCATCGAGCGGTTGGTCACGGCCGCCAGCTCCGACGAGTTGAGACCGTCGGACTGGTCGACGTCGATGGACTCGTTGTACCAGTAGCCACCCTCCCAGCCGAGTCTGTCGGTGGTGGGGTCGGCGAGGTCGGCGGGCGCGGGGTCGATGTCGGCATGGACGTCGTCGGGCGGGACAGTGTCCTCCGCGGTGCCGCCCGAGTCGAGCATGGGGACCGACCCGGCACAACCCGAGAGCAGTACGAGGACGACGGCTGCGAGTACTGGAAGGCGTCGCACGGTTGGTTCCGCTTGGAGCGCGCGACGCAAAGGCGTACTGCCCGCGGCGAAGGAGGAGTCAGTCGCGACGGCCGACGCCCGCGGCGACGGCGAGCGAGACGACGAGTGCGACGAGGCCGGCGAACAGTCCGAAACCGGGCGACTGGGCGTCCGTGGAGTCGTCGCCGTCGCCCGCAGTGGCACTGTCGCCACCGTCGTCACCGCTCGCATCGCTCGCGCCGCTCCCGTCAGCTTGTGCCGACGTCGGCCGGACGTCGCCGAGGTCGTCGACGGTCGGCGCGTTGACGACAGTGATGCGAGTACCGTCCTGCGTCACGCGGAAGGCGTCGGCGAACGCGCCCTCCGGGACGACGTAGACGTTCTCACCCTGCTCGGTCGCGCCGTTGGCACGGAGCATCGCGAGGTAGGTCTCGCGGAACTGCGTCGCGTCGCGTTCCGTATCCCACTCTAACTCCCAGACGTAGCCGTATTCGGCGTCGTCGCCCTCACCCTTGGCGTACGGGAAGACGCGGTCGTTCGCCCAGCCGGCCGTCGCCGTCGAGTCGTAGTTGAGCTGGTCGTACTCGCCCTCGGTCTGGCCGACCTCGCGCCAGTCGAAGCCCTCGAAGCCCTCGGTTCCCTCTCTGTCCTGATACCAGAACATCGCGTACAGCGAGGCCTCGCCGACGGTGTCGGAGCCGTCAAGGCCCTCGTCGAACAGCGACCAGCCGTTACGAGCGCGGTCGGTGTACTCGATGGGGACCGGCTCCTCTCCCGTCCGGTGGATGACCTGCTCGGAGGAGACCGGCGGGTTCTCGAAGCGTTCCTCGACGGCGTCCCAGCCGCCCTCCTGGTATAGGTCGTGGACGAACACGGGGCCGTCGGAGTAGGGCTGGAAGATGACGAGATAGATGCCGAGGTTGAGGTTTCCGCCACCGCCGCCGCCACCCGAGCGGGGCGTCTCGACGCACTCCCACTCGCCGCCACATTTCTCGAGGTAGAGATATTCGATGTAGTTCGCCTCGCCCTCGACCACGCCGGAGACCGCGAGGTCACCGTCCTGGCTCTCGGCGCGGTAGGTGTTGCTGGCGAGGTTGTGATACTGGTCCTGCATCGCGTGGACGAGTTCGTGGTGCAGCGTCGCGTTGTCGATGACCGGCCGGTCGGGCGAGTCGGTGACGATCTTGATCTCGTCGTCGCTCGGCGAGTAGAAGCCCGCGACGGCCGCGCCGAACGTCGATCCGAGTTCCGACTGGACGTTCTGCTGTTCGCCGGTGATGAAGAGTGCCTCCCAGACCTGGTTGTTCCACGCCTCGAAGGAGTCGTCGCGCTGACTGCTGTCGGCGGACTGCTGGCGGTACGCCTCGCGGGAGATGACTTCGACCGGCACGGACTCTTTGAACTCCCGGTCGCGGAGGTGTTCGACCCGCGCCATCGAGCGGGCGACGTAGGCCTCTAACTCGGCGTCGCTCAGCCCGTCGGACTGGTCGACGTCGATGGATTCGTTGTGCCAGTAGCCGTTCTCCCAGCCGATACGGTCGCTCGGAGGGTCGTCGGGGAACTGCCAGTCGCCGTCGGCCGCGGTCGGCGCGCCGGTGGGGGCCGCACAGCCGGAGAGGACGAGCGAGACGAGACAGAGGGCGATGAGCCGTCGCATACGTCCGAGTAGGGCCGGGGGTGCAAGTACCTTACCCGCATCTGTCGATTCCGGGGAGTCGCGTCTGCCCGTTTCGACCACGGCTCGAAGGGACGTCGGCGACAGCGTCGGCAACGCGTCCACATCTTTATCCCGACGCCACGGGTCGCATCATCCATGGAATACGACAGCGGAACGAAGGTCGTCCTCCTCGACGCGTTCCTCGCTGCCTCCACGTTCCTCCAGTACTGGCTTACTCGCCAGTTCGCGACGAACGGCGACTGGTGGATCGCTGGCGTCGTCGCGCTCGTGACGTTCGGACTGTTCGTCGCCGCCGACAGGAGTCGCGTCGGTCTCTGGGCGCTGGTCGGTGTGGGGGTGCTCGCGATGGCGATACTCGTCTGGATGGGCGCGACCGGCACACTTCGAACGTACCCCTTCGGCTGGTTCTTCCTCGGAGTTGCTGTCGCGATAGCCGCCAATCGCTTCGTCTTCGGCGTCGTCCGACCCGTCCCGGAGGCACGTCGCCGCCGCATGGACCCGTCGGGGTGGGTCGGCGAGTAGTGAAGCGGGACCAACCGTTTTGCGTCTCTCGCCCGAACCGGGAGCTATGAGCTTCGACCCCGCCCGAACCGCCGTCGTCGTCGTCGACATGCAGAACGGCTTCTGTCACCCCGATGGAAGCCTCTCCGCGCCAGCCAGCGAGGCCGCCATCGAGCCCGTCAGCGAGGTCGTCGCGTCGGCCCGCGAGGCCGGTGCGTCGGTCGTCTACACCCGCGACGTCCACCCGCCCGAGCAGTTCGAGGACAACCACTACTACGACGAGTTCGACCGCTGGGGCGAGCACGTCGTCGAGGGGTCGTGGGAAGCCGAACTCGTCGACGGCCTCGACGTGCGCGAGGAGGACCACGTCGTCGTCAAGCACACCTACGACGCCTTCTACCAGACCGACCTGGAGGGCTGGCTCGACGCCCACGGTATCGACGACCTGCTCATCTGCGGGACGCTCGCGAACGTCTGTGTGCTGCACACCGCCGGAAGTGCCGGTCTCAGGGATTATCGACCGGTCGTCGTCGAGGACGCGCTGGGCTTCATCGAGGAGGGTCACAAAGAGTACGCCGTCGACCACGCCGACTGGCTGTTCGGCGAGGTGACGACGCGCGGGGAGATCGAGTTCAGCTAATCAGTCAGCGAAAGAGTCGGTATGCGGCCTGTCCCGTCGCCACGGCGTCGGTCTCGCCCTCCGGGGTCGTACTCTCGACGGTGACGGTGCTGACGCCGATGGAGCCGCCCGAGCGGACCACCTCCGCCGTCGCCTGCAGGTCGCCGGAGGCGCGCTGGAGATAGTTGACGTTGAGGTTGACCGTCGCCACGCCGCCCTCCAGCGGATCGTCCAGCATCGTCCGCTGGGCGATGCCGCCCGCGGTGTCGATGAGCGTCGCGGCGATGCCCCCGTGCATCGTCGGCGGCGTGACGGTGTTGGTCAGCTTCTCGTCGTACGGGATGGCCATGACGACCCGGCCGCGCTCCATCGCGTCGACCTGCGTGTTGAGCCACGAGAGATAGCCGTGTTCGTTCTCGATGTAGGTCTGGACGATCTGGGCGGCGTCTTCGGGAAACGAGGCCTCGTCGGTCATGGCCCCATCTGCGAGGGGGTGGGGCTTGTAACACCCGGTCGGCGACGCGGGACGCCGACAGCTACCCGAGTCGCACGGGGTCGTCGGTCGGCCGAACCGTCACCTCGACCGCGTCGCCGACGGCGAAGTCGTGGTCGAAGGCGACGAGTTTCGCACCGAACCCCGAATCCTGCGCGGCGAACAGCGAGAGCCCGACGACGCGCTCGCCGTTCGCCAGTACCTCCACGTCGTCCCACGTCACGTCCCGGCCGTCGGCGACGCCGACTTGCGTGCCCAAGAAGGAGACCGGCCCCGTCGTCGCCGTCAGAATCCCGCCGCCGGTGTAGTGCGTCAGCCCCCCGTCCAGTACGGCCCCGTCGTCGGCGGTGATGCCCGCGAAGTAGTCGCCCGGTGCGGGGTGCGTCGGTGCGTCGAGGACGGCGTAGGTCTCGCCGACCGCGACGACCTCTCCCGTACCGTCCCAGTCCAGTGGTTCGACCGTCACGTCGGCTTCGACGGGCAAGGAGCCACCGGCGCGGAGATAGTTCTGCCCCGGTTCGCGGAAGCCGAGATGGACGTGGTTGTCGACCCACTGGCCGAAGAAGCCCGAACGAACCATCGGGCCGAGCGAGTCGCCGACGGCGACGACGTCGCCGGGTTCGACCGCCGGCTCGACGTGGAGGATTCTGGCGACCACGTCGCCACAGTCTATCACGATGAGGTGGTCGTGGTCGACCGCGTAGGGCTGGTCGGGACAGCGGACGGTCTTCGTCGCCAGCACCTCGCCCGCGACGGGCGAGAGGCCGTCGTTCGTCTCCGGGTAGAGGTCGACCGCGCAGCCGTGGTCGTGGGCGGGATACGGCGAGTTGTACAGCGAGAAGCGTCGGTAGCGTTCGAGGACCTCGGCCGGGAGCGTGACCGCCATGTCGGGCGGTCGGGGACGCGAGGTGATATGTACGTCGGGTCGCTACGGGCAGCCATGCGCGTCATCCGCGGCCGGGAGCCGACTCCGGAGGCCGACCGGCAGGCCACCGCCGATATGCTCGCCGAAGCGGGCGAGACGGCCGTCCCGGCGATTCGCGTCTGGACTCCCGCTCGGCAGGTCGCCTTCGGCCGCCGCGACGGCCACGCCGAGCGGTACGACGAAGCCAAGCAGGCAGCCGAAGCACGCGGCTACCGCGCGCTCGAACGGAGCGTCGGCGGCCGCGCCGTCGCCTACACCGGCCAGACGACACTCGCGTTCGCCACGGCCATCCCCGTCGACGATATGCGGCAGGGACTCGACAGACGCTACGACGACGCAGTCGAGACGGTCGTCGCTGCACTGGAAACGGTGGGCGTCGCCGCCGAACCCGGCGAGCCGCCTGAATCGTTCTGCCCCGGCGACCACTCGGTGCAGTGCGACGGGAAGATCGCCGGCATCGCCCAGCGCGTCACGAAGGGCGCGGCACTCGTCTCCGGCTGCGTGCTCGTCGCCGAGCGCGACGAACTGGTGGACGTGCTCACGCCGGTCTACGACGCGCTCGACGTCCCGTTCGACCCCGAATCGGTGGGGACTGTCGCCGACGCAGGCGGTCCCGACGACCCCGAGGCAGTCGCCCGCGCCATCGAGGAGACGTTCGTCGCGGGGCGGGAGAAAACTGTAGAATATCTCGGCGAAGACTGATCGTTCACCACGGCGCGCGCTGGCGACGCGACGGCGTCGCCGACACCGTGCGAGGGATGAGCGAGCGAACGTAGTGAGTGAGCGAATCGGCTGGGGAGGCCGTGGCTGTGCGGAGCGGTGCGGTCACTCGGTGTGTTTCGAGTCCCGTCTTCAACGCTGCCACACCGTCAGTCGACGGAGCCAGAAGAACCAGAACCATCAACCACACGCCACGCGTGCTGCGAGTATGAAGCCCTCCACGTACACCACACTCTCGCTCTCCCTCGCCCTCGCAGGTGGCACACTCGTCGCCGCGGCGTCGGGCTACAGACTTCTCTTCGGGCCGACCACCGACTTCACCTTCGCAACCAACCTCGCTGGTTTCGTCGGTGGTCTCCTGCTCGTCGTCGGTATCGGCGCGACGCTCCTCGGCGTCGACCCGACGAAGCGTCTCCTCGACTGAGCAAACACCACCCGAAGCCACGACCTTTAGCACCCGCCGACGAACATAGCCGACAATGCTCATCGAGAACGCGACGCTCGCCGACGGCCGGGTCCGGGACGTCCGGGTCGACGGGGACCGCATCGCCGACATCGCCACCGACCTCTCACCCAGTGCCAACGAAGCAGTCGTCGACGCGACGGACAAACTGCTCCTCCCCGGAGCCATCGACGCCCACGTCCACTTCCGTCAGCCGGGCTACGGCCACAAGGAAACGTGGGAGACGGGGTCGAAGAGTGCCGCCGCGGGCGGCGTGACGACCGTCGTCGACCAGCCGAACACGTCGCCGCCGACGGTCTCCGGTGACGCCTTCGACGAGAAGGCCGACTTTGCGCAACAGTCCATCATCGACTGGGGCATCAACGGCGGCGTCACCGCCGAGTGGGACCCCGACTCGCTGTTCGCCAAACCGCTGTTCGCACTCGGCGAGGTCTTCCTCGCCGACTCGACCGGCAACATGGGTATCGAGGCCGATCTCTTCGCGGACGCCGTCGCCCGCGCCGCCGAGGAGGACGTCGTGGTCACCGTCCACGCCGAGGACGCGACGCTGTTCGACGAGAGTGCCAAGGAGACAGACGACTACGACGCCTGGAGTGCCTACCGCGCCGCCGAAGCCGAGGCCGCGGCAGTCGAGCGCGCACTGGAGGTCGGCGGCGACTCCGCCGCCCAGATTCACATCGCCCACACCTCGACGCCCGAGGGCGCAGACCTCGCACACGACGCGGGGGCCTCCTGCGAAGTGACGCCGCACCACCTCTTTCTCTCGCGTGAGGACTACGACGACCTCGGCACGAAGGGCCGGATGAACCCGCCCCTCCGGAGCGAGGAACGCCGCGCCGGGATGTTCGAACGGCTCGTCGACGGCACAATCGACATCGTCGCGACCGACCACGCACCGCACACCGCAGAAGAGAAAGACGCGAGCATCTGGGACGCCCCGAGTGGCGTGCCCGGCGTCGAGACGATGCTGCCGCTCCTGCTGGAAGCGGCTCGCGAGGACCGACTCTCCTACGAGCGCGTCCGGGACGTCACCGCCGCCAACGTTGCCGAGGTCTTCGACCTCCCGCAGAAGGGCCACGTGAAGGCGGGCTACGACGCCGACCTCACCCTCGTCGACCCCGAGGCGAGTCGCGAAATCCGCGGCGACGAACTCCACTCGAACTGCGGCTGGACACCGTTTGAGGGGCGTCGCGGCGTGTTCCCCGAGCTGACGATGGTGCGTGGCGATGTCGTCTACGAGCGCGACGCCGACGGGACGGATTCGTTCGGCGACGCCGACGGGCAGAACGTCCGCGGGTAGGGAATCGAGAAGCGGAGTCACCTGCCGGAACGCGGCGGATTGATACCGCCCTGTCGCGTCCCCTTCCCAATGAGTTCCACGGAGGAGAGCACCTTCGACCGCTACCGCGTGCAGGTCGACCGGCCGCTCGTCCGCCTCTTTTCGACCTACGGCCGGTCACGTCGACTGTGGCTCTCGGTCGGTCTCGTCGCCAACCTCTTCGCACAGGCCGCCTCACTGCTCCCGCCGGTCGTCCTCGGCGTCGCTATCGACGCGCTGTTCTCGTCCAACGGGACGCCGTACAGCCTCCCGCTCGTTCCCCAGACACTGATTCCCGCGGGGACCGAAGCCCAGTTCTGGCTGTCGGTCGCGCTCATCGCGGGCTCGTTCGTCGCCACGGGCGTCTTCACCTGGATCTACGGCGTCTCCGCCAACCAGTTCGCCCACGAGGTGATGTACGCCGTCCGCACCGACAGCTTCGAGAAACTGCTCGCGCTCGACATGGCCTTCTTCGACGACAAACAGACTGGCGAGGTGATGGCCATCCTCAACAACGACGCCGGAAATCTGGAGGCGTTTCTCGACAACGCGCTCATGAACTCGCTGCGGCTCGTCGTCATGGTCGGCGGCATCGCCTTTATCCTCTTCACGCTCAACGCCCAGCTCGCGCTGGTGACGCTCGTCGCCGTCCCCGCCATCGCGGGGCTGACGTGGTGGTTCATGCGCGCCATCGCCCCGCGCTACCGCCAGCGGCAGTCGGCCGTCGCGCGGTTCAACACCCGCGTCGAGAACGGCATCGACGGCGTCGAGTTGACGAAGACCACCAACAGCGAAGCCTACGAACGCGACCGCGTCTCCGACGCCGCCTACGACGTCTTCCAGTCGACGATGGGCGTCCTGAAGCTCAGCTACCTCTACCGCCCCGGGATGGAACTGCTCGCCGGGCTCTCCTTCGCCGCGACGTTCCTCGTCGGCGGCTACTGGCTGCTCGTCGGCCCGCCGCTGTGGTTCTCGGGCGAGCTGACGGTCGGGACGTTCGTCACGTTCGTCTTCATGACCCAGCGGTTCGTCGCGCCGCTCGCCGAAGTCTCGAACATCGTCGACCAGATTCAGAGTGCCCGCGCCTCCGCCGAGCGCGTCTTCGGACTTGCGGACATCCCGGCGCACGTCACCGAACGCGACGACGCGACCGACCTTGGGGACCCGCGGGGTCGCGTCTCGTACCACGGCGTCTCCTTCGCCTACCGCGACCGGATGCAGGCGGACGGCGGGGGAAGTGAGGGAGAACGGGTCGTCCGCAACGTCTCTCTCGCGGCCGAATCGGGCGACACCGTCGCACTCGTCGGCGCGACGGGCGCGGGGAAGTCGACCGCGCTCAAACTGCTCCTCCGACTCTACGACGTCACCGACGGCGAGGTCCGCATCGACGGCCACGACATCCGAGACCTCACGCTCGCCAGTCTGCGGAGCAACGTCGGCTACGTCTCTCAGGACACATTCCTCTTCGACGGCTCCATCGCCGACAACATCAGGTATGGAAGATTCGACGCGTCGGACGAGGCGGTTCGGGAGGCCGCCCGCGCCGCCGAGGCCGACGAGTTCATCGAGCGCACGGCCGACGGCTACGAGACCCGCGTCGGCGAGCGCGGCGTCAGGCTCTCGGGCGGCCAGCGGCAGCGAATCGCCCTCGCCCGCGTCTTCCTGCAGGACCCACCGATTCTCGTCCTCGACGAGGCGACCTCCGCCGTCGACACCGAGACCGAACGCGCCATCCAACGCTCGCTGGACCGCCTGAGCGAGGGCCGGACGACGTTCGTCATCGCCCACCGGCTCTCGACCGTCGTCGACGCCGACGCGATTCTGGTGCTCGACGACGGCCGGGTGGTCGAACGGGGGAGCCACGACGAACTGCTCGATGCGGGTGGGAAGTACGCCTCGCTGTGGGCGGCACAGACGGCTGCGTAGTCCCCTACCAGCCGAACGAGATGGACCAGATGCCAACGATAATCAGGAGAAGGGCACCGAACCGGTCGGCGGTCCGGCCCGCGTCGCTGCGTTCGGCCGTCTCGAAGAAGGGGTTGAGTCGGTAGGCGAGCGAGGGGTCGTAGAAGCCGGCAGCTCCGGCGACGGCGGCGGCGACGAGAGAGGGCTGTTGCATAGCTGTTCGTTCGCTCATCGGCAGAAAAGCCTAGGGACCCCACGTGGGAAACGAACGTTTTTCCCGTCCTCACAGTCGACGGTGTGGCATGGACGACCATCCGCTCACGGGTTCGCTCGACATCTGGGAGGGTGTCGTCGAGGACATGGAGGCGACGGCGGCGGAGTACCGCGAGGAGGGCTGGGAGACGCTCGAACTGCATCCGGGCGACGTGACCGCGCTCCCCGCGGTCGAAGAGCGTGTCGACGGCCGCTTCGGACTCGACATACTCGTCCCCGGCGACGAGTACGAGGCACTCACGGAACTCGTCGCGGAGGCGACGTTCGACGAGTACGACGTCTTCCGCGCCCAGGAGAACGGGGTCGTCTTCCTCGTGATTGCGACGAAGTCGACGGCGACGAACCAGGTCGTCCTCCTGCCCGCGTACTACGGCATCGCCGACGCCGACCTGATGCTCAAGCGCGCCCGCGACGCCGGAGAGATGCAGACGCACGTCCGGCCGCTCTCGGGCGACGACCGCGTGACGCTGAAGCAAGAAGAGCCGGAGACGCTGTTTCCGCAGTAAGCGACAGGTCTCTTCTCACTCGACGCGCGTGCTCCGTGCGACGTGGACGTACCGCGCGAACCCGGCGCGCTTGGCGACCGGATACGTCTCGATATCGGTGTAGCCAGCAGCGGCCAGCCGCGCGCTGATGTCGGCACCGGCGACGTAGACGCCGCGCGGCGCGAGCGTCGCCGCGTGGTCGAGAATCCCCCGGACGACCGTCTCGTCGGCGTCCAGCGTCAGCCCGTAGGGGAGGTCGGTGACGACGGCGTCCGCACGACGGCGACAGTCGCGGGCGTCACCCCGCTCAACGGTGACATCGTAGCCGAAGTGTGCGGCGTTCTCGCGGGCCATCTCGACCATCTCGCGGTTCCAGTCGACTCCGACCGCGCAGAGACCGAGCGACCGCGCTTCTAGGAGGACCGAGCCGGTCCCGCAGCAGGGGTCGAGCACCGACTCGACGCCGGGGTCCGACGCCACGAGGTTGACGAGCGCGCGCGACAGCCGCGCCGAGAGCGACGCGGAGGTCCGCCGCGGTTTCTCGTCGTGTCGTCTGTAGTCGCGGTCGGCCGTCGCGAGTATCTCGCCGAACCAGAGACCGGTGTCGCGGACGACGACGAGAAACCGGTGGGTCGGGTCGTCGAGGTCGGGACGGTAGGGGAGGGCGTCGGCGAGTGCGACGGTCGTGTCCCGCCGCGAGAGGTCGCGACCGTCGGCGGGCGCGTGGAACTCGATCCGGAAGTCGTCGGCGGGGACGTCGAGGTCGCCGACGGCGGCCACGAGGTCGGCGACGGTGTCGCCGCGAGCGAGCAGGCGGACGCCGTCTCTGACGTAAGCGGCCTGCGAGACGCGCGACGGCGAGCGACAGAGCGCGACGCCGTCCGTGTCCGGCGCGCCTCCGGTGAGGCTCCGACACTCGGCCGCGACTAGGCCGTTTCCGGGGAGCCGTGCACAGACGGCGGCGTACGTGCCGTCGAGCGTCGCCGGAACGGGCCGCGTCTGGAGGGGCATGAAGGAGTGAGACTGGCGTTCGAGGGCGGAAAGGGCTGTCTACTCGGGCGTCGCTCCGCCGCTCAGGGTTCGTGGACGTGGCCGCACTCGGGACATTCGACCTCTTCGCCGCGCAGTTGGGCACTCTCCTGGCGCACCTCGCGCATGACGCTCGAAATCCGCTCCTCGGCGTCCAGTTCGTCGGCGACCGAGAGGTCGACGCCCTCGACTTCGAGGAGGAACTTCGCGATCTCCGTCACCTCGTACATCATCTCGTCGAGTTCTTCGGCCGTGAAGAAGCCCGACATCGCGCCGTAGAGGAACGTCGCGCCCGACTGCTTGACCTTCCCCTCGAACGACGAGCGCGCCTGGTTGACGGCCTGAGGGGTGTAGGTGTCGGTCATGAACGGGATGAGCCGCGGGAGGTTTTGGCCAATTTTCGTCATCTCGACGCCGGTCTCCGTGCGGAAGTCCGCACAGAGGCGGGCGATAGCCCACTCACGGGCGGTGATGTAGGTGCGCTCGCGGAGGAAGGAGTTGACGCGGTCGTACTGCGCGCCGTCCATCTTCTTGAACCGCTCGTACTTGCGGACGTCCTCGGGCACATCGTCGGGAACGTCGTCGTCGGTCGGTTCGTCCGTGTCGGCATCCGCGTCCTCGGCGGGAGCCGAGTCGGTGTGGGCAGTATCAGCGGTGTCGGCGGTGTCGGCGGTGTCGGCAGTCCCGGTCGGTGTCGACTCCGCGTCGTCGGCTGCGTCGGCCGTTCCGTTCGCGTGCTCGTCGGACGCACCCGTGGTCTCGGTGGCGGCCGTCGACTCGTCCGGAGCGGCCTCCTCGTCGAAGTCGGGCGTCGCCGCGGGGTCGTCGGTCATAACCGCCCTTGCTCGGCGGGGTGCAAAAGGGTTGTCGTGCGCCGAATCGGGGAAACACGAGAAACTGTTTTCTATCACGCCACCAACGCATGGCCCATGAAGGTACTCTTGGGCATCGGCGGCAGCGAGGACTCCATCTACGCCTTGGAGCAGACGGTCGACCGCGCGCTCGTCGCGGGCGACGACCTCACCGTCGCCGTCGTGGAGAACCCGAAGTCCGACGCGACGCCGGAGGAGGTAGAGGCGCGTGTTCAGGCCGTCCTCGACGAGGCCGGTCTCGACGCCGATATCCGACACGTCAAGGGCGACCCCGGCAGTCGCATCGTCGACATCGCCGAGGAGGAAGGCTTCGACCAGATCGCCCTCGGCGGTGGCGAGACCAGTCCGATGGGGAAGATCAACATCGGCGGCATCGCCGAGTTCGTCCTGCTGAACTCCCACGTGACGGTGAAACTGGTCCGATGACCGACCGAATCTACCCCGAGACGGCCGCGGGTCCGTTCGACGAGCCGCCGCTGTCGTTCGAGGACCGCGAGGGCCGGACCATCGAGGTCCGCCCCTACGACGCCGACAGCGACGCCGACGAGACCGAGGCACTCGTCGAGATGTATCTGGACTTCGACCCGGCCGACCGCGCCCAGGGCATCCCGCCGGGCCGGGAGAACCGCGTCCGCAGCTGGCTGGACAACATCCTCGGCGGCGACTGTCTCAACGTCATCGCGTGGGACGGCGACCAGGTCGCGGGCCACGCGACGCTCGTCCCCGCCGACGAGGGCACGTACGAACTCGCCATCTTCGTCCTCCAGGCGTACCAGAAGGCCGGTATCGGCACGCATCTCATCGAGGGGCTGCTCGGCTACGGCCAGACCGAAGGGGTCGAGAAGGTGTGGCTCACCGTCGAACGCTGGAACCGCCCGGCAGTCGGTCTCTACAAGAAGATCGGCTTCGAGACGAGCGACGCCGAGAGCTTCGAGCTGGAGATGACGCTGCGGCTGTAGAGAGACGATTTTTTCGCGGAGCGCGGCCCGTCGCGCGTCGGCTGTAGGACGAGCAGCGAGTGTGCACCGGGAGTGGGAGAGGTGAAGTGGTGAGCCCTGAGCAGCGCGTCCGGCCGACCCGTCGAAGCGTTACACCGAGAGGACGGGCTGGCTGGCGTAGAGCAGAACGTATTCGGCGGCTTTCTCCAGCACTTCGGCGGGGTCGCCGGAGACCGGTTCGCGGGGGACGACGACGAAGTCGGCGTCGAGGTCCTCGGCGGTGTCGAGGACGACGCTTCCGGGGTGGCGGGTCTTGATGTGCGTCGAGAACCCGTAGGCCGTCGACGTCGTGAGGTCGACGCCGTGGTCGGCGGCGATCTCCTGGGCCGTGTCGGTGAAGTCGGTCGTCTCGGCGGCGACCTCCGCCTCGTCGACGACGCCGGTTTCGATTGCGCGGACGACGTCCTCGCCGAGGATGTAGACGGTGTGGACGGTCGCGTCGTACTCGGCGGCGATAGCGACGGCGTACTCGACGGCGGTCGTCGACTCCTCGCTGCCGTCGACCGGGACGACCACCAGGTCGATGTCGAGTGGTTCCATACCTCCTCTGCGGCGGCCGGCATCAAAAACACTGCCCCCGCCCGACTCCGGCTTGGCCTCTCGACCGGTGGGAACACCGCTCCCTCGCCGTGCAGTTTTATGCCACGGGCGGGCGAACCCCGCGATATGTTCGACCGCATCGTCATCGCCACCGACGGCTCCGAGAGCGTCCGCCGAGCCGTCGACGTCGCGCTCGACCTCGCCGACCGCTTCGACGCCGAGGTCCACCTCCTCTCGGTCGTCGACGCGGGCGAAGTCGAGTCCTCGCCCGACCGCCTCCGCGACGAGATGCGCGAGGCACTGCACGAACAGGCCGAAGACGCGCTGTCGACGGTTCGTGACGGGGTCGACCGCGAGGTCCACACCGCCGTCCGCGAGGGCCGACCGGCACCCGAGATCACCGAGTACGCCCGCGAGGTCGACGCCGACATGGTGGCGACGGGCACCCGCGGCCGCCACGGCGAGAACCGGTTTCTCATCGGCAGCGTCGCCGAGCGGGTCGTCCGGACCTGTCCCGTGCCCGTCCTGACGGTCCGGCAGTTGGCCGACGGCGAGGAATAGACACCAGAACACCGGAGTTTTCACCCCGCACCTCCACTCGCGGATATGGAAGACGAGCTTATCGACAGCAAGCGACTCCCGCTTTCGCGGCGGTCGCTCCTGCCCGGCAAGGGCTTTTTCTACCCTGACTCGCTCGACGAGGACCGCGACGACGAACGCGTCAAGGAGGCCGTCGACGGCGCGGAGGTCGTCGTCATCGCCGACGGCGACGCCGACGGACTCGGCTGTGTCGCGCTCCTGCGAGAGGTCTACGACGCCGCCCTCGATGTCGAACCGTTCGAGGAGCGACTCGCCGAGCGGTTGGCGGGTGAAGAGAAGGCGGACGAAGAAGAGGAAGAGGAGGAGAAACCCACCTCGCCCGTCGCGCTCGTCCGTGCCTCGCCGCACAGCCTCGAAGACGAGATGGCGCGCGTCGCCGAGTTCGCCGACGACGGCGTCGACGTCTTCGTCTGTGACCTCTGTCCGGACCGCTACGAGTACGTCGAGGACGAGCTGGCCGAGCTGCTCGACACGGCAGCCTCCGTCCGCTGGTTCGACCACCACCAGTGGCGGCCGGAGGTCGAGGAGAGCGTCCGCGCGACCGGCGTCGACCTCGTCGTCGGCGACTCCGACGAGGAGTGTACGACGGACGTCGCGCTCCGCTCGTTGGACTACGACTTCGACGAGAAATACGAGGACCTCGCGGCCGTCACGCGGGACCACGACCTCTGGCTCCGCGAGGACCCCCGGAGCGACGATTTAGCCGATTACGCCTACTGGACGCACTCCGAGGAGTACGTCACCGTCGTCGGCGCGTACGGGGCGGATTTGCCCGAGGTCGTCGAGGAGTACATCGCCGAGCGTCGCATCGAGAAGGAACAGCTCATCGACCTCGCCGTGAGCCGCGCGGAGATGAAGGAGGTCGGCCCGTGGACCGTCGGCGTCACCTACGGCCGCTGTTCGCAGAACGAGGTCGCCGAGGCACTGCGCGAGCAGGGGAGCGACGCCGCGGTCATCGTCAAACCCGCCGGGAGCGCGTCCATCCGCGGGACCGAGGAGTTCGAACACTGTCACGAGGTCGCCGGACAGGTCAACGGCGGCGGCCACCCGAAGGCCGCGGGCTGTAAGCCCGACATCTACGACGATATGCTCGACTACGCCAACCACTGGTCGACGCAGGGGTCGGCCGCGAAACGCGTCATCCTCGCCGCGTTCGAGCGCGTCGCCGAGGAAGTCGAAGCCGAGGAAGACGAAGACGAAGGCGATGTCGTCGACGACGAGGGAGCCGACGACGACGAAGGCGTCGAGACCGAGCGGTAGTCGTCGACTTTTCGCGAATCGCCGTCGAACCCCCCGCTTTCGGGTGGAGAAAACAGAACGTTACTTCTCGCCGACGACCCACCGCTCGGAGTAGGCGGTCCCGCACTCACACTGCGCGTAGGCGTGGATGACGTCGCCCTCCTCGTAGAGGCCGCCGACCTCCTCGTTCTGTTCCTCCGCGAAGGCGAAGATGAACTTCACGTTGTGGTTCTCGTCGGCGTCCGCGTCGGGGCAGTCGCCGCCGCCGAGGTCGGCGTCAATCTCGCCGCGGTTGCCCATCGCGCCCTGGGCGAAGTCCATCGCGTCCATGCCGGTGCCCGAGGCGAACATCCCGCGGCCGTCGTCGCCGTCGACGACGAGGACGACGCCGTTGTCGACCGCCTCGCCGTAGTTGGCGATCTTGCCCTCCGCGTCGAGATACTCGTGGGTCAAGAACAGTGCGACGTCGTCGAGTCGCTCGCCCGCCAGGAACTCGTCGAGTTTGCTCATAGATGGGGTTCGTTGGTCGAGGGGTAAAAAGAGCCTGTCCTGTCTCCAGTGACTGGGTTGCAGAGCCGTTGCGGACACGTCGCTGCTGTCCGAACGGAGCAGAAGACTCACCGCGTCGACTCGTTGGCTACTCGCACTCTGGCGAGCCAGCGGGCCGAAGGAACCCCACTCTCCTCACCGCCCAGTTTCCGAGAACCCCAACCCGTATACGCGAGGAGCGAATCCCCGTTAGGGAGGTTACCACCTGATGGGCTTTCTCGATTCGTTCGGTGCGTTAGTCAGTAGTATCATCGCGTCGATCGTGTTGCTCGTGTTTGCGATTGCCAGCTTCTTCGTGACCGTGTTCATCGTCCAGGTCGGTGCGGGACTGGCCGGGTACTCGCCGGCAGGCGACTTCGTCGTCCTTTCGGCCGCAATTCTGGCCACGGGAGCAATCGTTGCCGGTGCCACTCCCATGACGAGTCTGAGCGGCGTCGCCGAATAACGTCGCACAGTGCCGCTCGGCGGAAGCACGCTGCTCAGTACAGCAGACGTGGTCGTTTTCAAACGGTCGTCCAATCTGTCGACACCGACGCCGAGCGACAGGCTCGGTCAGTTGTCGTCCAGCTGCTCCGCAATCGACGCGAGCGAGTCGTTCGGCTCCTGCGGCACGTCGTAGACCGTCCGCTTGCCGGGGACGCGGACGCCGTAGAAGAAGCCCGGTTCGACCTCGTCGACCTCGACGGCGGAGCCGGGGTCGCGGCCGCTCGACTCGGCCCACTCGACGAGGCGGTTCTCGCCGTCACCGGGGTCGCGGGCGAGCCGTTTGTTGTCGTAGGCTCCGCGGACGAGGAAGCCCTCGGCGTCCTCGACGACTGGCGCGTGGTAGGCCCGCCCGTCGAGCGAGAGCCGGACGATGTCGCCGCCCGAGAGGTTGAGGTCGGCCGGGAGGCGGAGACAGGGCCGGGTGGTGCCGCCGCTGCGGGCGATCTTGGCGCGGACTGTCGAGACCGACGGGTGGTCACTGGGGACGCGTTCAGCCATTGAAATTGAAAGAGAGAAGAGACGCTTACTCTTCGGCGTCTTCGTCTTCGCCTTCGTCGTCTCCGCCGAGCGCGGCGGCGACGGACTCGTCGCCGAGTGCCTTGACGTTGATCTGGACAGTCTCCTCGGAGACCTCGCGACCGCGGACGGTGATGCGCTTGCGCTCGCCGTCGCGGGATGGCTTGTAGCCGACGCCGCCCTCGAGGAGGACTTCCTTGAGGTTCGGGCCAGCGACGTCCTTCCGCATCGGACGGCCTGCCTTGTCCGAGCCACCGGTGAGCTCGAGGCTGAATCCGTCGAGTCCGACGGCCGAGCCGTCGACCTCGTCACCGAGCTCGCGGCCGAGGAATCGGTTTGCGTCCTGTCCGTCTACGTCGAACTGGTGCGTGTCGCCCGTGGTGGGGTCAGCGACGACGACTTTGAAATCTGCCATAGGCGGGATGAAACGGTCGGCGATAAAAAGTACGTCGAAACGGTCGCCCTCTGAGCCGTCAGTCCGTGTGAACGGCAGCCACGGATTTCGGGCGACAGCGCTTCTGGCGAGGAACCGAGGGACCGAGAGGGTGACTACGCCTCGAAGCCGTCCTCCCAGCGGAACGTGCCGTCGCGCTGGACGACCTCGCCGTCGACCTCGATGCGGGAGTCCTCGGACATATCCGTAATCATGTCGACGTGGACGGCCGACTGGTTGGCCTCCTCGGCGTGGCCCTCGGGGAAGTTCGAGTCGTAGGCGCGGCCGACCGCCAGATGGACCGTGTCGCCCATCTTCTCGTCGAAGAGGATGTTGTCGGTGAAGCGGTCGATGCCGCGGTTCATCCCGATACCAAGTTCGCCCAACCGGCGGGCACCCTCGTCGGTGTCGAGGATGTCGGCCAGCGCGTCCTCGCCCGACTCGGCCGAGAAGTCGACGACCGCGCCGTCCTCGAAGGTCAGCTGGACGTTCCGGACGCGCTTGCCCGAGAGCGTCATCGGGACGTCGAAGAAGACGGTTCCCTCGGTCGCGTACGGTGCGGTGAAGACCTCGCCGGAGGGGAGGTTGTGCGAGTCGTAGTCGACGGAGGCCGCGGAGTTGACCGCGACGCGGTTCTCGATGGACATCGTCAGGTCGGTGTCGTCCTTGACGATGCGGACCTCGCTCCCCGCGTCGAGGACGTCTTTCATCTCGGCCATCTGTCCCGCCAGCTCCTCCCAGTCGCGGAGGATCGCGTCGTAGACGAAGTCCCGATACTCGTCGTAGGCCATCCCGGCCTGCTGGGCGAGCGACCGCGTCGGATGGACCGTCGACACCCAGTCGGTGTCCATGCGTGCCTCGCGGATGCCCGTCGTCGCCGTCGACTGCGCCTGCCTCTTCGGGCCGGGGACGTCTGCCAGGGCGGAGGTGTTGCGGCCGCCACCAAGGAACAGGACGGAGTCGGCGTTCTCGTAGAGGGCGAGTTCGTGGGCGGGGTTCTCGTCGAAGTCGCCGTCGTGGCCTTGGAGGTAGGCACGGGAGACTTCGCCCGAGGCGTAGAGCGTCACGACGTTGGCACCGCGCTCGCCGAGTTTCTCGGCGACGGCGACCGCGAGGTCGTGGGCGTCTTCGGCGACGGAGACGACGACGTCGTCACCGCGCTCGATGCGGGCACTCCAGTCGACGAGTACCGCGGCGTGTTCGGCGGTTCGTGGGTCCATACAGGGAGCAGGCGCGGTTCGATTAAAACCTCGGCGTCTCCGTCGCCGGTGAGGTGGGAGTGCCGTCGCGTCAGTGGGGCGTCGCTCGAACCACAACCACTACCTCCCCTCCCTGACGACTCGCAGCCATGCAACTGGGCGTCATCGGACTCGGACGGATGGGACAGATCGTCGTCAACCGCGTCGTCGACGCCGGCCACGAGGTCGTCGCCTTCGACCTCTCGGCCGAAGCGGTCGCGACGGCAGCTGACGCGGGTGCAGAACCGGCGGAGTCGGTCGAGGACCTCGTCGACCGACTCGGCGACGACAAGCGCATCTGGCTCATGGTCCCCGCGGGCGATGCCGTCGACGCGACGCTCGACGAACTCGACCCTCTCTTGGACGAAGACGACGTCGTCGTCGACGGCGGCAACTCCCACTTCGAGGAGTCGACGCGCCGCGCCGACTCCGTCGAGGCGGCCTATCTCGACTGCGGGACCTCCGGCGGCCCGGCGGGCGCGGAACTCGGCTTCTCGCTCATGATCGGCGGTCCCGAGTGGGCCTACGAGGAACTGACGCCCGTCTTCGATGCTGTTGCCACGGGCCCCGCCGGCCACGACCGCATGGGTCCCGCAGGCTCGGGCCACTACGTGAAGATGGTCCACAACGGCGTCGAGTACGCGCTGATGCAGGCCTACGGCGAGGGCTTCGAACTGCTCGCGGAGGGCCGCTACGACCTCGACCTCGAAGCCGTCGCCCGCACGTGGAACAACGGTGCCGTGATTCGCTCGTGGCTACTCGAACTCTGCGAGGAAGCCTTCCGCGAAGAGGGCAACGACCTCGGCGACGTCGCCGACCACGTCGCCGGCGGGTCGACCGGCACGTGGACGGTCCAGGAGGCACTGGAGCAGGAAGTGCCGGTCCCGCTCATCTACCAGGCACTCTCGGAGCGGTTCGGCAGTCGCGCACCCGAGGAGGGCCGGTTCTCGCGCCGCCTCGCCAACCGACTCCGATACGGCTTCGGTCGGCACGAAGTCGCCCGCGAGGAGTAACTGAAGACCACCGGCAGACGGGCGATTTTTACCGAGTGGACGGCCGCCCACTGACGAATCTAATCATAACCCTGTTAAACCCACACTCCGAACCCCTCGCTATGGCAGAGGTAAACCTACTGGGAATCGGCCTCGGCGCCACGCTGACGCTCATCGCCGTCGCCATGCATTTCTCGAAAGGCACGGGATGGTCGCCCTCGCAGGACATCTCACAGGAGGTCCTCGAGCAGCGAGCGTCGACGGTCGCTGAGACCGACTTCCCCGAGCCGATGAACCGCTCCATCGGCGGCGGTGGCGGTGTCGCCGCGGGCGCAGTCGCTGGCGAGGACGGCGCTGAACTCGAAGAAGCCGAAGAGGAAGAAGTCAGCCCCGCCGATATGCCCGAGGACGAAGTGGAGTACTTCGACGTCGAGTTCGTCAAGCAGGGCAAGACCATCGAACTCGCGAGCAACGAGACGATTCTCGACCAGGCCGAGGACGAGGGGATGGACCTCCCCTACGCCTGCCGGCAGGGTCAGTGTGTCTCGTGTGCCGCCCACATCCAGGACGGTCCCGGTAACGACTACGTGACTCACTTCAAGCAGGAGACCTTCTCGGACTCCGAAATCGAAGAGGGGTACGTCCTGACCTGCGTCGCCTACCCAAAGGCCTCGTTCTCCATCGAGACGAGCGAAGCACCGTAACTCCCGACCCGGCCGACTTCCTCTCTCTGCTCTTTTCTCGTCGCCAGCTGCGGCACCTTCCGCCGGTTCGTACGATAGCTCGGCAAGTGGGCGTGAGCCGACCGCGTCGTTTCGGTGTTTCACGGAGGTCGCATCCGGGATGTCGCCGACGGCGAACGGTGACTCCACAACGGTTAAACGGGGTTGGGCGTATTGAGAGAGTGAGGGCCCGTAGCTCAGTGGACAGAGTACTTGGTTCCGGACCAAGATGCCGCGGGTTCAAATCCCGTCGGGCTCGCTTTTGTGAGGAACAACGTGACGAGCAACGCGAGCAGACGCAGGACTTGAATCAGAGAACGAACGAAGTGAGTGACCGTCGTTCACACTCCTTTCGGGCTCGCTGTTTTCCAGTTCGACACGACGTGCAGAGCGTAACTACCGTTCGACGCAGTGGTTCGTGAGTTCGCCGACGCCCTCGACGCCGACGGTCATCGTGTCGCCGTCGCCGAGCAGGATCTGGGGGTCGCGGAAGAAGCCGACGCCGTCCGGTGTCCCCGTGTAGATGACGTCTCCGGGGTTCAGGGTGAACGCCCGGCTACAGAAGGCGACGATCTCGTCGAGACCGAAGATGAGGTGCTCGGTGTTGGAATCCTGCAGTCGCTCACCGTTCACCTCCGTCCAGATATCGAGGTCGTGTGGGTCGTCGACCTCGTCGGGGGTGACTAGCTCCGGCCCGAGCGGGCCGAAGGTGTCGAGGCTCTTCCCACGGACCCACTGCTCGTCGGCGTTCTGGAGGTCACGAGCGGAGACGTCGTTGCCGACGGTGTAGCCAGCGATGTAGTCCAAGGCGTCCTCCTTGCTGACGTTGCGAGCGCGGTCGCCGATGACGACGACGAGTTCGCCCTCGTAGTCGACAGCACCCGTCAGTTCCGGATCCCACTCGACGGCCGCGTCGGGACCGACGAGCGACTGCGGGAACTTGGCGAACAGGACCGGTTCGTCGGGAACGTCGTGGTCACCCTCGTCGGCGTGCTCGCTGTAATTCAACCCGACGGCGACGACTTTTTCGGGGTCCGTGATCGGGGCGAGCTGGTCGAGTTCGTCACGGTCGTAGACACCCACTCCAGTCTCCTCCGCGTAGGAGACCGCCAAGTCGACCTTCTCTCGCCAGTGCCACTCGTCGAGTAGTGCCTGTGTCGTCTCCGGAAGACTGACACCCGCTGCCGCTCCCGCCTCGTGGAGGCAGATTACAGTCGCTTCGGAAACGACGCCTACCCATGCTTCCGCTGTCCCGTCTGTGGTGAATTGTCCAAGTCTCATGTCTGTTGTCGTGGCCGACCGTTCGTCGGCCGACTGTGGCCGGATACCGTCAGAGTCAGTCACCACCGTGCCTACTGCGTGCTGCCAAGGATGAGAGACTGTGTGCGTCGGTACCAGTGACCGTTTCTTCGGCGAGGCCGACCATAGCGTTTGGTATCCAGGTGACAGCCGCGGGTTTCACCCCGTCTCGACACGCCACCGCTACGGGCGTCAAGCAGCCCCGAAGCAGTCAGTGAGCACTGGTTACTCTGACTCCACCAGAGTTGACTCGTCGCCGTGGCCGACGACGACACTGTGTCGGGTGTGTCGAGCGTGCGTCTCTGCCCACCGGCGTGCGGGCCGCTCGGCGAGGAACTGATCACCGCTGGGACACTGCTGACAGTCGGCTGTCCATGGGGTCACGTCGTCCGGAAAGTGTCCGGTGTGCCGCAGATGGTCGAGTGCGAACTGCTCGAACGCGCGGTTACCCGCCCGCAGCTCGTCGAGTTCGTAGTTCAACTCCCACTCGCGGTCACAGCGACGGCAGGTGACCGTCGGCGTGTTGCCCTCGCTCGTCGTCTCGTCACCACTGTCAGTGTCGTCGGAACCGGATGGCACAGTTCTCACTACCGTGTCGTCGTACTTCTGTCTACATATCCGCGGAGGCCCTCGACGGGACGCCGCCTCAAACCTCGTGTTCGTCCCAGGTCTGTTCGCACTCGATGAGATGATACACGTCGTTCTCGTTGTCCTCGTTCACGAGCACGACGACCTCGTCACCGTCGACTTCGGCTCTGAGAACGGCAGAATACCCGAACGAACAGGCTGCGTCCCAGACGCCGTAGTCGGACCACTCCGTCCCGAACTGGTCCAGATACAGCTTGTCTCCCTCCGTCATGTCGTGGCCGTCCGGGTGCATTGAACCGTCACTCGGAGACGGAGGGTAATAAGGCTTCACGCTGTACGTACTGGGCGTCCAGCGGCGTTCTCACTCACTGGTCGGAGACGGAGAAGAAAAGACGTGCAGCGAACTCAGTACCGCGACGGGAGATAGGCCAGACCGATGAGGAGGATGATGACCGAGGCGCAGAGAATGGTGACGCCCCACAGTCCGTTCTCGTACACGTGGAACTCGTCGATATTATCGGTCTGGGTGCGGTAGCTCTCGAAGTTCTGCGTCAAGACGACGCTGTCGTTGTTCGGGAAGAACGCGAGATACGTTTCCCCACCGAGGCTGACGTTACCCTCGTTGCTCAGCCCTGCGGTGTTCGTCCGCGGTGCGTTCCACGCGAGGGTCACCGACTCGTTCTCGACGGCGTCGACGGTCGACTGGTTACCGTTGTACTGGAGGGTTTCGCCCTCGCTGTACTGCTCGCTCGTCGGCTCGGGGAAGTACTCGTCGGCAGGGACGAGCGTCGCCTCACCGTTCTCGTTCTGGACGACGACGTACTGCTCACCGTCGCGGGTGACGGTCTCGTTGTCCGCGTCGGGGTCGTCCATCAGGATTGCAGTCCGGTTGATGGTCGTCTGGAGGTCGAACGCCGTCGGGTTACCCGACGTCTGCTCGACGAGGACGCGGTACTCCTCGCCGTCGACGGTGACCGTCGTGTTGTTGTCCCACGTCTCGGTGTAGCGCGCGGAGTCGTTCACCCACGAGACCTGACCGGAGCGGACGAGTTCACCGCCACCGCCACCGCCGTGGCCACCACCACCACCGCTCTCGACCTCCGCGGTGATGTCGGAGACGGTGTACGTCTGTCCCTCGACTTGGAACGTATCTCCCTGCTGGTACGTGTTGTCGGGCTCTTCGAAGCTGATCGCCGGGGCCTGGGCGGTCGCGATGAGCGAGTACGACCCTGCACCGATGACCAAGAAGAGCGCGACGTAGATAGCCGCAGCCCGTCGTTGCATACGTGGGCCAAAGGCTACCCGGCGTATAACGGTTACTTTTCGGACGACGAAGCCGCCGCCGACCGACCGCCGCTACTACTCGTGGCGTCCGGGCAAGACTTCGACGAGGAGGAACAAGACGAGCGCGCCGAGGAGTGCCAACGTGACGATGACGACCTCGGCACTCGGCTCGAACGAGGATACGAGAGCGACGCCGCTCCGCAGGCTCTCTCTGATCTGCGGCCGCCACGGCAGCTGCAGATACGCGAGGACACTCATGCCGCAGACGAGGAGATAATCGAAAGTGTCCAGTGGACGCATAGGTCGTCTCCGTCGGACGGGGATAACAGTGTTGCGCCTCTCGGAACGATCCCCCTCACGAACGGACCACACGAACCGCTCGGCTACCGCTCGTCGGATGGGTTCGAAGAAAGCCAAGGGCCGGATTTGAACCGGCGATGGGCGGCTCTGCAGGCCGCTGCGTTAGGCCGGACTCTGCCACCTTGGCGCGGATGCTACTAGTCAAGTAACGCGCTTAAGAGTAGCGGTATCGGGCGGCGGCGTCCCCTTCGCGCCGCAGGCGCGATGGGGTCGTCACCCGTTCTACTGCTGTCGTTGGCGCGGTGCTGTCGGTGGTGTGAGTGCGGTGTTGTCGAGGTGTCGTTGCCGGCGCGGTGCCGTCGCTGGCGCGGTGCTGTGGTGTCGGTGTTGCGGACGCGATGCTGTCGCTAAGGAACTACTCGCGCTCGTGCTGTCGCTCTCGATAGTGCTGCCGCTCTCTGTATAAATGAAGAAAGCCCCCGACGCACTGCGTCGGAGGCTAAAGTATGAATGGTGGACGGCGAACGGGTGTTCCCAGAGGCTCTCGCACTCCAGTACTTGCTCGTACGCTGGTGAGCTTAACTTCCGTGTTCGGGATGGGTACGGGTGGAACCTCACCGCTGTGGCCGTCCGAATGCCGATCTACGGAATCGAACCGTAGTTAACACCAGGATCGGATCGGATTCGCTTTGACAACCAATGTGTTCGTGCATTCCAGTTAGCACCTGGACCCGTTTACGGACACGGGTTCCCATGCGGTATGAATGTGGCTTGGACTGTTAGTGCTCGCGGGCTGAACGCCTCGTTGCCTCGG